>JAYVNT010000582.1:0-2625 GCA_043758285.1 Flavobacterium sp. | reverse complement strand
CCACTTTTTAACAGTCAAGGAAATATAATTGGGATAACATCCGCAAAATTGAACAGTAAAGCTGTGGGATTTCAGGTTGAGAATGTAAACTATGCCATTAAAGCAGCTTATTTATTAAACTTAATAAACATGGTACCCAACATAGATATTCCAGCCCCAACAAATCAACTTGCTACAAAAGAACTAAAGGAGCAGATAAAGTTTTTGAAAGATTATGTTTGTTTAATACAGGTTACGGAATAGTATTAGGATTTGATGTTTATCATCAATTTCATACTTTCTTTTGGTTTCGACTTTCGGCTGGCGTTATATAAATTCTCATGGGAAGCAACATTCATTTAATAAATAGGCTACAAAAAGGGAGACAAGATATTTTCAACAAAAAAAGAACTTGTTTAGCAAAGGGCTGTAATAAAACAGCTATTAAAAGTCACGTTTTACAAAGAAAAGGAATTCTACACAACATAACTGATAATACAAATCACTTTTATGCAATTTGGTATCCAAGTATTTATGACTTTGAAAAACATGGTAGTTTTAATATTAAAAAGGTTGGATTAAATGATGGCTATAGTTTTTATGGGTTTTGCAGTACTCACGACAATGACATTTTCCTACCAATTGAAACACATCCAATCAACTTTTCTGATAAAAATATTTTAGCCCTATTTACTTATCGAACGATTTGTTTAGAATACAGAAAGAAGCAAATTTATTATGAACAAGGTATGGATGTTCTTGCTGCACATAGAGAGATAGAGCGGAATAAAATTCATTATTTAGATAATAAACCAGCTTTACTTGCCCTAAATGATTTAGAATTTTATAAAACCCAACTTGAAGGTGAATTGGAAAATTCGTCTTCAAACTTTGAATATGAAATAATCACATTAAATGAAAAAAAGGTTTGTTTTTCTTCGCCGTTGTCTATTCACGATCCAACAAATGAACATACATGGGAATATGATAAATATGGGAATGAAAGACTAGAACCATTGGTAACGTCAGTTTGGAATTTTTTCCCTTATAATGGGAAATCTTATCTCATCATTGCCACACATAAAAAATATAAATGTCTATGGACAGAAAGCATGAAAGTTGCTTTTAAGGAAGCAGAAAACGCTGATAAACTAATAAGTGATATTCTGACTTACAGATTGGAACATTGGGGGATCTCGTCTTCAATTTATGAAAGCTTAAGCAAACAAACAATTGACGATTTTATTAAAGAATCTAAGTTACATTGGGACAATTATAATTGCAACATAAAATCTAACTTCAATTTATTTTTATAATAAATACATCATACAACGAAATTTTCGGAAGGCTTGACCTTCACAAAGCCCAGCCACCAACATGGGTATTGCTGCAAGTGTGGCTGGACGTTGTTATCTTCGGCTGTAGTTCGCTATCAGCAGCGGTTGTGGGCTGGACAAACATCACTGAACTTTTGTTTGTTAACTTTTACTTTTATATCTTTATTCATCAGCGGTTGGGGTCGGACATAGCAATGAATTCCCTGCCTGACAGCAATACCCGACCGTTATGCGTCACCTTGCAGACGTTTCCATAATCAACATTCATTCATCAAAATCAAAACTGTTTATGAAATCAAGACACATTTTATTATTTGCTTTTATAGCTTGTCTATTTGGGGGCTGCAAAAATGAGGCATCACTAAAAGACAAAGCAGAAAAGTTTGTCAAAGACTCTGTACTTATAAGTTTCAACGACCCCAAATCTTTTGAGTTAGTATCAACGACTATCGACACTTTTAAAACTAAAGACGCTTTAAAAAACACTCAAGACTTTCTAAAATACGCTTCTGATAAAGAAGACTCAGCTAAGCAGTTTAAGAAAATCGACAGCTTAAAATTGCTAAACCAAGATGCTATTATTAATTATCAATTTACCATTAGTTATAGGGCGAAAAACAAAATGGGTGCATTGATGCTTGACAATATGCTGCTTTTTTATCACCCTGAAAACATGAGTTTTGAATTGGTAAGACTACAGGATAAACAATAAAATAAATACATTTATATAGATTAATATTTTATAAACAAAAAGACAATGATAGACTTTGAAATTTCTTACAATGGACAAAAATTTGATAATATTGAAAATGCAATAAATAAAGCAATGATAGACGGCATTCGTAATGTTATAGAGAAAAAACTTTTACCCTTTAATCAAGAAATAAAAAACTCTAATGGGAGAGTAATATTAGATATTTCAGAAAATCTTACAGATTATAGCATAAAATTAAAAGATATGCCACAATCTTTGACAGATAAAATTAGTCAGGCTTTACAATAATTTCAATTTTAGAATTTGATATTTCGGATATTAGTTTTTTTAAGTCATTGATAGTATCTCCTATTTTACAAATTTTATCATTTAAACTATCAAGACCTTTTGGTTCAATATTTATTTTCATTTCTAACATAATTTTTTAATTTAAAATTTAATAATAATCATAATCATCACTTGGTTGACAAAAAAAGGCGAACGCATAACAAAAGTATTGCTGCAAGCGTGGCAGGACGTTGTAATCCTGGGCTTCGGTTCTTTACTCTGCATCTGCTCCGGCAGACGAATATTAATTTAGCTTTCATTTCTTAT
>JAYVNT010000581.1:0-2629 GCA_043758285.1 Flavobacterium sp. | reverse complement strand
GCAAGGTGTCTGACCTAAAACGCATTTGCGGAAGTGAGGGTTATGACAACGCTTTGGCAGTTTACAAAATTTATGAGGCAGCATCGTTGGCTGGTATTCCGGGAGCTAAAGAGTCGTATACTAAACTTAATGAACGTTTCGCAGCAAGCAGCACGGGTGCTGGCAGACCAGCGTCCGAAACATCATCTTAAACGATTGAATACCACTAAAAAAGCGGTTGAGACTTGTTCTTAATCGCTTTTTTATGTATATAATAGTAATTAAACGATATTTAATCTGTTATTTTAATGTTTTAATCTATTCTTATAATGTATTAATCTACTATTATAATGTTTTAATCTATTATTTTTATTATTTATTATATTTTTATAATGTATTAATATACTATTATAATGTTTTAATCTATTATTTTTATTATTTATTCTATTTTATAGTATATTTATACCTCAAAAAAAGTACTTATGACAACAGCAAACACCATACATGTTGGGCAACTTATCAAAACCTATATTGATACTAAACGAATTGCCAAAAGTGCCGTGGCACGAAAAATAGGTAAAGGAGACAACGACCTGCTTCGTTACCAACGAAGTGCTTCTTTAAAAACCGAAGTACTACTATTGTTGAGTGATGCCATGCAACACAACTTCTTTACTGATATAGCGGCACTCCTACCCGCTCATTACACCACTGACGCGCCTATTGACGCCACAAATGCCAGCCGCATAGCCGATTTAGAGCTACAAGTAAAAATACTTGAGGCCGAGAAGGCAATATTGCTGGAGGCAATGCGGAAGTAACGGGTTTCGGGTGGCAAGTTTTTAAAAAGTCTGTTGGATGATTTGTAAATCTATTTTATTACATTTGAATAATGCGAATAAAAGATTCGTTTATACACCCGGTGTGGCTTTGCGAAAGTTTGTTTCGTGTATAAGCGAGTTGGCTGAAAGCCTTTAGGAAAATCTGAATTAAAAACAACCATATGAAAAAAATTTACATCTACATTACTATTTTAATTTCAACACTATCACATTCTCAGGTTATTATTGATAATTCATTCGGAATAAATGGAATAACAGAAATGCCATTTGACAGTTCTGGAAATGACATTTCAAAAAGTATTTTGCTAACAAATGGAAAAATCATTTTTGTTAGTACTAAAATTAATGGCGCTAATAATAATGAACCATTTATAACACGAATTAATTCTAATGGAACAATTGATACAAGTTTTGGAGTAAATGGATTTGTGTCACCAAATATTCAAGGTGATTATGAAATATCAACAAAAATCCAAAGTGATAATTCCATTTTAATCTATGGTGGATATAATCCTGCAAAACTAATAAAATATACAGAAAATGGAATTCTTGATAATACATTTGGAGTAAGTGGTGTTATGGAATTAGGTTTGAATACATATCCGTCAGAAAGTGATATTAGTTTTTCAAACAACAATCTATTATTGCAAAGTGATGGTAGTATTCTTATTAGATATATCAAAAATTCAAATGTATTTCTAAAAAAAGTATTATCTGGCGGAACGCCAGATAATACTTTTGGTATTAATAGTTTAGTACAAAATATCATATCAAAAGAGATTTTCATTAGTAGTGATAATAAAATAATCGGTTTCAATTTTACATCTAATAATTACACTATAGAAAAATTTAACTTAAACGGAACAAATGATACTACTTTTGGAACTAACGGAAATATGGTAGTAAGTTTGCCCTATACAAATTTTGAAAATAAATATATTGAGCAAGACAATTTAGGAAGATTTTTGGTTGAAAAACTTAACTTCAATACAATTCCAGCATTCCTTTTTGATACGTTCAGGTTAGATGGAAATGGTTTATTAGACACTAGCTTTGGGACAAATGGATATGTAAGCTTCAATAATTTCCAAACTTTAATTGTGCCAACTATTTTTGTTAATACTAAGTATTATTTTGGAGGATCAACTATTCTTTCAAACGCTTTAGACAATCTAATAATGCTAAAATACAATGAAAATGGAACGTTAGACACAAACTTTAATAGCAATGGATACAAAATTGAAAACACAAATAGCATTCAAGAGTTTTGCGAAAGTATCAATGTTCAAACTGATGGCAAAATACTGGTGTCAGGAGAATACAAAAATGGCTCAACAAAAAAATTATATTTAATGAGATATGTTGACCAAAATTTATCAACAACCGATTTCGAAAATACTTCCTTGAAAATAACAAATCCAATAAATGAAACGCTAAACATAATTACAGAAAATGAAGTTAATAATGTATTAATTTTTGGAACTGATGGAAAAATAATCATCAAAACAAATGAAAAAAACATAAATACTTCTAAACTTTCAAAAGGTATTTACATTGTGATTGTAGAATTCAAAAATGAAGAAAAAAAGCATATTGCTAAAATCATAAAACAATAACAATAAGGCCATCAGCTAACACACGTAGCTGTTACGCAACCACTCCAAAAAAGCAACATTTCTTAAAATCTATAAAAAACAACCTCGTTTAAGACCTTTTTTCTAAATTTGTTCTAGCAAAGAGGAGTCATACTGTGATTTTTCAGTGGACGTTTACCTTGTATAGCTTCAACTTGATTGGGGCTATTTTTT
>JAYVNT010000580.1:0-2633 GCA_043758285.1 Flavobacterium sp. | reverse complement strand
CATCTTCACTATACAATTTCTCACGGTTTGCTTCCACTAAATCTTCCAAACCAATATCAATTAATTCACCAATATTGGCTTCGTTGCGGTGGTCAAATAAATATTTAAAGTGGCAGTTTGCAGGCACAATAAAGCGTTCATGCTTCATTGCTCGGTCTGCTCTTTCTTTATCACCATTGTATTTTTTTTGATGAGCTTCGTATTTGTCATCGTGTGCATCGCTTAGGTATTTTATAAAAAGCATGGTTAGCACAAAGTCTTTATAAATACTTGGGTCAATGCTTCCACGAAATGTGTCGCAGGCTTTCCAAACTGCATCGTTGATGTCTTTCTGTGATATTTTTTTCATTAGAATGATGAATTATAAATTATTAGTTATGAATTATGAGATATGAATTATGAGATTCAGGACTTGAGATTTTTTCGTTTTATGGTTAAGATTGTACTTCGAATCATTTTTAAAATTTGATTGGCTTCATCCGAGAGTTTTAGAAATATGTCTTCATTCAAATATTCAGTTTCTTTAAGCAAATCCAACCAATAGAGAGTTTCGTCACATTCTTTCTGAGAAATAGCAAGTTTATGAATGAAATCGTTTGTGCTTTCTGCATTCTTTGCTTCTCTAATATTCGCACCAACTGAAGTGCCAGACCTAAGAAGTTGTTTGCTCATTATATATTCTCTTTTTTCTTCTGTAAGTACCTTATAAGTTTTTACAATAGAAATCGCAAATGCGAATGATTTATCTTTTAGTATTGATGGGCTCATATCTTATCTCTCATAGTTTATAGCAGAAAACAGCTGATGGTTTATGTACTTATCTCTCAAAACTTCAATTTCCTTTTTCAATTTCATTTCTGTGTTGCGAAGGTTCGTAATTTTTAAAATTGCTTTTTGCGTTTCCATGCTCGGAATGGAAATTTCTAACTCCTCTAAAACGGCTTTTGAAATGGACACTATAGAACTACCGATTGCTTTTCCTTTCAAAAACTTTTGCGATGTTGGATGATTGATTGACCAAACCAAAAACTCAGGCAAAATTTTGTGGCTGAAATCGTCCTGCACACGAATTACGAAGAATGAAGTGGAAGCAACCGAAGGTTGGTTTTTACTTTCAAACCATGCTGCGAAATTTTTTGTGCCTTTGGCTGCAAACAAAACATCACCGTGTCTAAGCATGTGTTTTTCAGTAATCGTGTCTGCTTTTAGGTCGGGGTGAAGGGAAGTCTTGAGTTGTCCGTTTTCGTCAAAGTGCTTGGCTTGTAAATACACGATGTCGCCTTTTGCAATTGGCTTTGCAAATAGTCCTGTTTGGATGGAAGCGATATGTTTTAAGTCCGTTTTCAAATTTATTTCTGTGTAATTGTTCTACAAATTTGTGCAAATGTAGTCAAAGATTCCAAGATTCCAAAATTTTCTCAAATAAATATTTAAGTATGGGTTCTACAAATTGGCAGGTAAGTTTGATACGAAGACGGAAAAGCGTTGGCGATTGCACTCATTTGACTTTGCTTTTTGCGTGGGTTTGTGTGGCGGCAAGCAAAGGCAAATGTGTGCAATGTGCGGAGGCAGAAATTCAATTTTTTGTGCGGTGGGGTGTTTTATTTCTTCTTGAGTCGGCTTGTGTGTCGCCAAGTTGGTCTGCTGGTCTGCTGGTCTGTGTCCATTTACAGCGAAATTGTGTGCCAAGTTATGGTCGTCTGAAAAGTCTGGTCAGGATTAATATTGTCTATATGCTTTTTCATGTGCTTGTTTAATTTGGTCTGCCAACGATTTAGGTTCAATTACTTTCATGTTGTCACCGAAAGAAAGTAGTTCCATTACAAGGTCATGTGTCAGGCAAAGTTTAAGTTTTATTTTCATTTCTTCGTCATTGTCCACTAATACCTGTTGAGTGTCGTGTAATGGAAGTGTCTTAATATACTTACCTTGAAATGGGTCAAACGATAGAATTATTTCTTGCGGTTCTTCGTCATTTGGGCTGATAATTCCAAAGCAGTAACGGTAGCTTTGTTCAATGCTGTAATTGTCGGGATACTGGTATGTTTGATTTGTTATTTCAAGATTTGTCAAGCGGTCAAGTGCAAAACTCTTTATGTTATTGTCTTTGCTGCCCCTAGCCATGATATACCAACGGTTTTTAAACTCCTTCAAAGCATAAGGTTCTACCAAACGTTGGCTTATTTCTTCTTCCCAAAATTTCTGATAAGTGAATTTGATTTGAAGTCTGTTTTTAATAGCATGAAGCAAACCATATAAATTTTCTGTCCCTTGTGGTCTGCGTTTTTCCAAATGAATAAATGGTGTTAAGTCTTGTGCAAGGTTCAAAGAATTAAACATGTCAAAAGCCTCCATCATTCTTTGGAAATTCATGTTTTCATTTTCGTTTTGGCTGATGAAATAGCCTTTTTGAGATTTTGAATACTCAATGTCAATTCCAAAAACGTTTCTTATTTCCTTTATATCACGTTGAAGTGTTCGTTTTGAAAAACCAATTTGCAAATTATCATCTTGCATTTGCAGATAGTCAAACTGATTTTCAATATAGGCTTGCAAATCCTCATAAGTTGAATAAGGTTTGACTTTCAACTTTTTGAGAATAAGCAAGTATCTTGATATGTAGCCTCGTTTTG
>JAYVNT010000579.1:0-2633 GCA_043758285.1 Flavobacterium sp. | reverse complement strand
AACTTTGCTTGCTCTTTGCCTATCAATCTTGGCTTCATCATTTTTGCCATTTTTTCATTTGTACCCAATTGCGTATCAAGTCCTGTATGTGAGATAATCATTGGTTTGGTTGCTACTTTCAAAGCGTCATTTATAGTATCATTACTACAATGTGTAAGGTCAACAAGAATACCAAGTCTATTACATTCTTTAATTACGTTTTTCCCCATTTCTGTAAGCCCATTATACTTTGGTGTATCGGTATAAATATCCCCTAAAGGAAAAGGAGATTGATTGTCGTGCAATAATCCTAAATGTCTCAATCCTCTTTTGTAAGCAATTTCAATTCGTTCTAATTTCCCTTCAATAAAGTGTCCGCCTTCTACCGATTGAATAACAATTGTCTTATTGTCTTTGTGTGCATTTTGTAAATCAGAGAAATTTAATGCCCGATTTAAATTGTTTGTTTTGAGCATTTCGTCCATTTCGTCTAAGCTTAAAATAAACCTTTCAAAGGCTTCTCCCTCTTTTGTCAAATCAGGTCTGTCCACACAAAAGGTCATACAAATTGCAGAAAGCCCTGATTTTTTTAACTCGCCAATCAAATCATAATTTTGAGCATTAAAATCTGATAATATAAATGGTACGTCCATATGGTTATGGGTGTCAATACCAATTATTTTAGCCACTATTTTAGCAACTTTGGGGTCAATGTCATTAATTGCCCAAGAAGAAAATGGGTTGAGAAATAATGCAACCCCTGCACCTGTCGTAGTTACAATAAATTTTCTTCTTGACCATTCTTTATTCTTATTTTCCATTCTTGAAATTTTGATTTTGTGCAGAGTGTTGCTTTAAAATGACCGCTAACGTTTTGCAGCTACAAGAAGTTGGCGATTTCGAAGCACAAAACTGTCTGCCAGCACTGAACTTAATACGAAGCACAAAGCTTCATTTAACCACTGAACCGCCAATTTTTTGTAGGTGCTGTTATAGGGCGTTTTTCTTGTCATCCACCTATGTTTTTATATGCTTCGTTTATTAAATATTTTGTCTCTTCAAAGTCTGCTAAGTCCTTTATTACTAACTCAAAGTCGCCAGTTCCAAAATGTCCAATTTCACTTACGTCTCGTCCTTGTTTTGGCATTGGATTTACTTCGTTTGCATCAAGCTTTAAAAACAAAGTCAATTTCTTTTTGTAGGTCTGTAAGCAAGTAAAGTTTTGACTTGTCTTGTAAGCGATATAATTTTTCTTTGGCGTTTCTTCAATTGAACTGTCAATAGTTACAATGTAGTCCCGAACTGCGTTAAATAATTCAAGAATATTGTCGTCAAGATTTTCATAATGTTCTTCAAGCTTATATGTCGCTATTTTGCGTGTCAACGCTGCTTTTTTTCCTGCTTCGACCATAACAGGATTTTTACCGCTTATGTCTTCGGTGTCTTGGTTAGATGTTGAAGTTGTTCTCTTGTAAACTTCTTCGATATTTAATATTCCGTTGTCGTATGTTTTGTATTGCCAAAGTTCAATGTTTGCACCCATTACTTGAACAGCGTGTAGGTCGTATTTTTTATATTCTGGTGCTAAACAAATTACTCTAATGTCTGACCAATCAACTTCTAAATCTTTTCCTAAAGTTTTGTTTGCTGCAATTTGAAAATCTCCTTTGTGGTCTCTTATCCAATGCAAATAATATAGACTTTGGTTAATAAGGTCAGACGAAGCCACTTTTTTGTATGCAATAATTACAGGATTGTGGTCTTCGGAAATTGCAAGTGTGTCAATTCGTCCTGAATGAATGTTGCCAGTTGAAAACTCTGTTGCAATAAGTCGGCAATTAAAAATTGTCTCCAAGTTGTTTTCAACCAATTGTTGCAAGTCTTTTTCGAGTTTGAACTCTGTCTAACTCGTCTTGCTTTTCCCTTATCTATTTCAAAAATTGCCATTTATCTGTCTGTTTGTGTCGTCTTTTAAAATGCCCTATAACGAGTCCCTTTACGAACTCCTTCGCTAATATCCCAAAAAAACAGCGGTTTACGACACTAATTTAACTCCCCGCTACCCCAACATCCCCAACACACTTTCCACATCATCCATTTTTGCCAAATCGGTCCCTTCGCTCATGGTGGCAGACACGCCACAGGCAACGCCCCATTTCAGCATGGTTTCCGGGGGGAAGCCTTTAATAAGCGAGTAGATAATTCCTGCCAGCATGCTATCACCGGCACCGATGGTACTTTTAACGGTTACTTCTGGGATGGTTTGGTGCACAATGCCCGATTTTGAAGCAATGAAGGCACCTTTGGCACCCATAGAAACTACTGCATATTCCAGTCTACCAGTGTTAATTAAGTCGGTTGCGCAATCTTCTAGTTCCGAAAGCGACAAGCTTTCTTTACCGGCAAGTTGGGCCAATTCGTTTTGGTTGGGCTTGATCAGGAACAAGTTTTCCTGAAGGGATTCTTTTAAAGCAGCGCCCGATGAGTCTAATATCACCTTCACTTTTTTATCGCTTAAACGCTTAATTAAAGACGAGTAAAAGTCTGCGGGCGTATTTTCGGCCAAACTTCCGCTTAAAACCAAAAAGTCGCCTTCCGTAACTTGATCAATTATGGTTTTCTTGATTTGCTCAAGCTCGTCGTCGGTTAGTGGC
>JAYVNT010000578.1:0-8278 GCA_043758285.1 Flavobacterium sp. | reverse complement strand
ATTCTTTCTGCGATCGCATTTTCATACGGATCTCCATTTTCTGTCATACTTATATTGATTTCAGGGTGCCCTTTTAATAACTCGATATATGCATCTGACCCATACTGGCTACCTCTGTCAGAATGGTGATACAGCTCCTGGATATTATCTGGATTCAACGAGTTTAAAGCCATTCTTAAAGCGGTAGCTGGACCGAAGGTTGTCATTATTCATTTTTTGTTTAAATTGTCAAGCAAATCTGTATTAAAGGAATGGATAAGTTCAAATCGTGGCAATTTTGCTGTATCTAAATATTGATTCGTGATTTTTTCCAAATATGATTCAGTTATTATGTCCTGCTCTAAAAACTGTTCTATGTCTGGGTAAACTGCTAAAATATTTTCATTACTAATTTTTAAGTTGTGTCTGATTACTTTAAAGAACTTGATTTCAGAATATTCAATTTTGTCGTCTGCTTTAATTGTATTAATAGCAAAGTTAATTAAAGTGAGTTCTTCTCGTTCGGTCAAAGTTGAATACTTTAACAAATCAAAATAGTAGCCTATAAAGTCTTTGCCTTTAGAGTTGAGTTTTGTGACTAAAGTATTTATTTCTAATTCAAAATTAAAGTTTGCTAATATTGGCGAATTACAGCACATCGTTTTGATCAAGGCAATTTCTCTTTTGTCAATATTGCCGTCTGAAACCATACAGCAAAAAGCTGTTGTGAGCAAAAGTCTATCGAATGAAATTGTTTCCATTTATGATTGAGTTTTAAGACCGATTCTTCACGAATCTTTTTTAGGTTCTCTATTTTATGAATTCATTTTAGCTCTTACCAATTCATATTTCTGTAATTCGTAAAGCGGAACAGATGGCTTTGTTGATTTTATTATGTTCGCCAAAATTGTCATTGTAATCCTTGACTTCTCTTTTAAAGCGAGACGAGAAGCTTCATTTACTAAAAATTCAATATCCGATGAAACATAGTTTATTGTTAGTGTCGAAAGTTTTTCATAATCTATTCCAAAGTCAAGCGGTCTGTTCTTTAAGTACATTTCAAACATTGCTTTTCGAGCCTCAAAGTCTGGTGGTGGTAAATAAAATTTCTTCTCTAATCGCCCTGCTCTTAACATTGCAGGGTCTATCATGTCAGGATAATTTGTTGCACCAATGATGAAAATCCCTTTTTCTCCTGTCCTGTCCATTTGAGCCAACATTTCGTTTACCGCACTCTTTGACATTTCGTGTGCATCACTGTCACGATTAGGGAGTAACTCATTTATTTCGTCGATGAAAATAATTGTAGGAGCATTTTTTTCTGCTTCTTGAAACATTTTAGCAATATTTTCTTGCGTTTTATTTACAAATTTACTTTTCAATGAAGACGGTGTGGCAAGAATAAAGTTGAATCCGACTTCTTCGGCAAAGTGTTTAGCGAAAAATGTTTTACCACATCCAGGAGGGCCATATAAAAGCATTCCGTTTGGAATTGAAATACCATATTTCGAATACTCTTCGGGTCTATTCAAGGCATCAATTACGTCTAACTGCAATTGTGCCTTAAGTTCATTCATTCCTGCAATTGCAGCAAACCCTTTTTCCTTCACTATTTGTGACTGAATTTTTTTGTCGCTTTTATTTTCGGATTTTACCTTTTGAATTTTATTTGTTTCTTCAATTTCAATTTCACCATTCAAAGCTTGGATAAATTCGTTTGCTGATTGAAACCGATTTTCGGGGTCCTGTTGTAAAGATTTTATTAAGACTTTTAAAATTGATTCATCAAAGTCAGCAAAGTCCACAGAAACTTTAGGAAATAAAATCGTTTTTTTTCTTTCCTCTAGAATAAAATCTTCAAGATTTGATCTGGCTGCTTTGAATTTTGATATATCCTTATGCCAAGGAGGTATACCATAAATCAAATTATACATCAATGCGCCAACTGAAAATAAATCTGACTGTGGTGAATAAAAATTATTAAAACATTCTGATGCTACATAATTTAGATTTAAACTATCTCTCGAAAAAGATTTTGATGAATGATAAAAAGAACGGGCAAAACCAAAATCTATAATTTTTGCCTGTGGTATGTCGCTTGATAAATCAAGCATAATGTTTTCAGGTGTAATTTCATTATGAATTACGGGGTTTGGTAGAGTATGTAAGTAATTTAGTCCGTTTAAAACGGCTATCAAGATTTGCTTTAAATCATACAGTGATGAAATTTGGTCCCTTTTTGTTTTTTCGGCTAATGTTTCGCCTACAATGAAATTAAGCACCAAAAAACCAAACTTCTTACTTTCAAATATTATTTCTCCACAATCTTTATATTGAACAATATTAGGATGATTAATTAATTTGAGAAATTTGATTTCAAGCAAGCTGTTTTCACTGTCAAATGCAGAACGGTGAAGTTTTGCATATTTGAAAAGCTTAAGAAAATATAGTTTACCGTCTTTGCCTTTTACCCTATAAGTTTCCGCATTACTGCCGTGCTTTATAAAAAGAAAAACGGAATACTCTTCATTTACTAAATAGCCTTTAGGTAATATCCCTTGTGTAATGATTTCCATTTTTAAGAGTAGCCTTTAAAGTTTAAACTAATGTGTCTTTAAGCTTTTCATTATCGGCCATTAACGCAATTACTTGTATTAAAACTTGTCTTATTGATGATATATTACCTACAGTTACAAATTCTAAACCCTGATTCACTAGTTGTCTTGCTTTGTTTTTGTCTTTCCAATCATAATCATTGAAATTACTATCAATGTTATTTAAGAATTGTATATCCATTGCATTTCCTGTGACTGCATTTCTTAACTCATAATCCAAGGAGCCTATTTCACTTATCAGATGTTTTGCCTCTTTCGTATTATTATCCTTTATTACTTGTTCAATTGTTTGTTTATATTCTTGGATATGAGCCTTTACTTTATCCATGTTTAAATCTTTATCGTCGCTGTTTGCTTTTATTTTTTCGACAAGGTCTTCTAATTCAAAAAAAGCAGCTTTCAATTCTTGCAGAATCTTCGGCCATTCAGCTGTCTTTTCTGCACTTTCAAGTTTCAATAATTCTTTCCGTAAACCATCAAGAATTTTCATTTTTCCATCTGCACTTCCTTTTTCATTATTTAACTGTTCTTCGAGTACACCTAATTCTTCAGAAATATCATAAGCATTAATTTTTTGGGCTGCTTTTTTAGCCTCTGAAATCTCTTTGGTTAGTTCTTCTTCTGTTGGCGGTTTGGTTGCCATTATATCAACCTTTAGTTCTTCCGTATGGTTTAGAAGAGGAAAATATGCACTGAATTGCATTTGCTCAGACCTGTCAACTTTGATTGTAATATCAACATCGCTTCCTTCTGGTAGCAATGCAGGCAATAATTCTCCAGTAATTACAATTTCATTGATTAGGTTATTCAAAAGGGGATTTGTTCCTTCCGCATTATGGTCCCCTTGATATATTGGGATCCTAATAATATCTGTTACCATTCCCGGTCTTATCGCACTTCTTGTCTTTAGTCCGTTAATAACTCCTGTGGCAGGAATTTTTTTGTTTTTTTCTAATCCTTTTACTGGTTGAAAAAGGTCTTTATCTTCTGAATCAAAATATTTGCCAATACCAATGTGATAAGGTAGCGTAGTCATGTCTCCCACATCAATTCCATTCAATATTGTGAATTGGTTTGGTTGATTTTCTAGTTTATTACCTTCTTCATCGTAAGCTATTATATTAAACGAATTACTTCCTATTTCCAAAAGTAATTCAACCATTGTAACCTTTTCTCCAATAAGTTTTTTTCCACTTGACCAGGCACCATCGAACCTAACAACATCAGCATAAATTTTTGCGGGAAACGTACCTATAGTTTTTTCTTTCAGAACTTTAATATTTACATTCTCGGTCATTTCAACTGTAGTCGCGTAGTAACTTATATCAAGTTGCAGTTTTGCTTTATCTCTACTTGATTCAATTACTTCGCTTGAAACGGAAAGGGTGGATGCGAACAACGCTGCTCCTTTTGCAACCGCTGTCATTGGGTCTACTGTTGTATCAACTTTTTCTGTAATTTGCTCTTTGAGCATTCTTCTTAAAATTGGCGAATAAGTCGGCCCACCAACAAGAATTAGTGCACCGATATCTGAACCTTTTAGGTTATTTCTTCTGATAAGCTCTTTTGTGATATCTATTGCCTTTTGAAAGAATGGAGCCACTACAATTTCCATATCTTTTTGCGTAACTAAAATATCAATTTCGGGCTCTTCTCCATTATCATCTTCAAATGGGAAATCACCCAAGTTTGAAAGAATATTATGTGTGTCATTGAATGAAAGTTGGATTTTCGCTTCTTCTGCATAAAATTTTACTGCATTTCGAAGAATTTCTTTTTTGTCACTGTTTTCTAAGATAGTATCGATTGCGAAATTTTCTTGCAAATTTGGAATTATGATTTGGTCAACAATTGCCTCATCTAAATTTTTACCTCCTAACCAATTGTCGCCATCAGTATCTTTTACGGATAAAATTCCTTCTTCCGCTTTTATTAATGCAATATCAAATGTTCCACCTCCAAAATCAAACACTAGCCAAAAGCCATCTTTGTTTTTAGAATCAAGACCGTAAGCAGTTGCGGCAGCAACTGGTTCGTTCAATAATTCTATATGTTTAAAACCAGCAAGCTTTGCGGCTTTTATTGTTGCATCTTTTTGAGGGTTTAAAAATTTTGCAGGTACTGTGATGACAATAGATAAAATGCTTTCATCTTGAATTAACGACTTTAGTTTTTTTAATACTTCTGCAGATAGCTCCTCAGATGAAAACTCCTTACTCATATTGAAACTTTCATAACTATGAGTAGTACCCATTGTTCTTTTAAATTCAATAAAAGTATTTGTTTTTCCTTTTACAAAGGTTTTCAATTGTGCAATCGCATCACCTTTCATAGCTAAAAATGCCATATCACCAATTAAAACATTTTGCTTTCTTCCAAAATTTATACAAGAAGGTGTAGTTTCTTTGATAAATTCATTTTTCTTGATTACTGGAACACCATTTTCCATTCTAGCAATAGCTGAATTGGTCGTCCCTAAATCAATACCGTAGTCTATTTTATTTCTCATTTATTGGAATTATTTTTGTCGATTTAGTAGCCCACAGATACTTCTATTTGTGCAGCTTGAATCATTTTTTCGTTAAAATTTACTTGAGGCTTAATGATTTTAGTAATTATCTCTACACCTAATTCAAAGTTTTCATTAGGAATAATATTAATAGGAATTGAATGCATTCCTCTATTGAGTGGCTTACCTAATAGTTGTGGCATTTCGTAACCATTTGCGGCTAAATTGTCTTTTAATTTGCTGACTGAAGCAATTAGTTGTTTAAGACCTTTAGTTTTAGAATCCATTAGGTTTACGTTTCTCTCAATGATAGTTATTTCGTCAGCAACTTTTAAAGCAAGTGAATGGTCAGCTTCTGTATGAAGATTTGGTAGGGTTGCATTTTTTTGTAGTTCAATTATTTTCACATGCGCCTCCATTATATCCGTTTGTTTTCCAAACTCTTTTACTAAACTTTCTTCGATCGAAGATTTTGTATTATTCAATTTTTCAATAAAATCTGATTTGTCTAATTTCTGTTTTTTGTTAAGAAACCAATACAAAAGTCCTGATAGCAATATGGCTGCTAAGATTCCAACAATTCCATATATTGTACTTTTATTCAATGATTTATCAACAGATGAAATCTTTTGATCAGCATTTGTTTCGGTTTTTTGGATTTTGGAGTTTAGTGTTTGATATGTTTGTTTTATAGCTTTGATATTCTCTATTGATTGATTTTTTAAGCTGTCAAGTGCTGCATTAGTTTTTGACAAGTCATTAGAAAGTGTAATAATTTTTTCTTGTAGTTTTATGTTTTCTTTTTTCAAAAGTTTTATCCTTTGACTCAAAGGATAAATTATTTTTTCAAAACCTAAAGTTGAATTTTGAGCGTTTACCCCAAAACTTGTCAATAGAAATATTGATAAAATTAATTTTTTCATTTAATTTATTTAGTTGCAAGCTTTTGTTAATATAATTAGTAGAACGATCCCGAAAATTAGAACGACTCCGAAATTTAATTTTAACCAGTTTGGAAATTCTTCATCAATTACTGAATTCGTTGTCAATTTTGGTTTAATAGTTTTTATTGGATTAATTTCTGGGACCAAGCGGCTAACGCCTGATGTGCTTACTCCTAATTGAATACATATGCCTTTCAATATTTCTTTATTGGTATTGAAATGGTTTATCCTAAAACCAGATTCCATATCCAATGCCCCAATTAAAGTTGAAACGGCCCATGCATTGGTCAGAGCGGCAGTCATTTTATTTATTGTCCCGTATCTATCTATTATAATTTTATGTTCCAAGTTATTTTGTGCCTCATTCACTTCTTCAATTATATTGTGCTGTGCTATTTCAACAACTCTAGTCGATAGTTTTAAATAAAAGTTATCAATGACACCTAAAACAGATTTAATACTATCCAATTTTGGCTTACTTTGACTAACAAGTAGTCTAGCATTATTAATGGTATCTGTTCTGCTTTGAAAATCTTCAAGTATTTTAATTAATGATATCAAATCAGCTTCAATTAACTTTTGTTTTTCTCTTTCAGGTTTATTTTCTATCCACTTTTTTAGATTTTCTGTGTTTTCCTGGCAACGTTGCTTTGCAATATTCCCACTGGCTAATATGTTTGCTTTACAGAACAAATCCATGGTATTACTACTTGGGTCAGTATCTGTTTCTTCATAATATTGGAAATATTCAATTCCACATTGTAAAATTTCATTAGAAATTTTATCGGATATTAAAATAAATTCAATACTGGAAACTTCTAATATAGATTTCAGTTCCAATAAACTTTCGGAAGAGCTTTCAAACAAGATCTTTCCAATTTTATAAGCATTTGTTTTATCGACTTCTCTTTCGTTTTTAGCTTTTTCTACTTTTTTTTCAATTTGTTCAATTGGCTTTCGAACATATCCTTTTAAAAATTCTTCTTTAGCTAGGAAGGTTTGTTTCGTAATAATTGCAATAAATTCTTTTGGGCTAAGTCTTTTTCTTTCATCAACTTCAGTTTGAACATTATTTAAAAATACGAGCTGTAGGTCTTTTTTTGAAGTATGAAAAGTTTGATCTGTGGCTAATGCAATAAACTCCTTAATAAAGTCACTTTCAAGAAATTTTATTTTTAAAATAATCGCTTTCTCCAATATTTCTTTTTGACTATTTGTTCCAACCAAACCACCACTGAGATAGAAAGTAGACAAATTATTAAAGGCAGAAGCATTGCGTTGGGTAACATCGGCTGTTGTTGTCAGTTTTGACCATATTTTCACTACTTGATCAAAATCACCTGTTTTTATAGCTTCAAAGGCTGGTTCGTCTGCATGATTACCATTATAGAACCAAAATACTGCTGCATTAACTTTATCGCTGCCGAGGTTGAGTTTTGATGCTGCTTCTGAAATATTGTCAACTGTACGAACTAGTTTTCCGAGTGTTTGAAAACTAAAATCTTCTTGGGGCTCTATATTGGCCTCAATAAATTGTTTAAGTTTTCGGATTTGTTTTTCTTGTTCTCTTGCCGTTGAACCAACAAGCAATCCAATTGTCCGATATGGATTATTTATAATTAGTTGCATTTTTCATTTTGTTTCTTGTCATAAGCTTAGGTACAAGGGCAAAAAATAGCTATTTTATTTTACGGAAAGGGTCGGCTTAGTGTTTCGTGGCAGAAGTAAATATGCGATTTTTTTGGATGATTAAAATTATTTTGAAAATAGTACGATGTGAAAAAAAATAGATGCCTTGGCTTTCGCGTTTTAAATTTATAGGCTTATTTAGCCAGTGATCTGTTTTCACTTACTAATTTATGCTCTGTAGTCTTTTATGCTTGTAGTTAATCGTTCGGACCTAAAAGAAGTAGAGATATTCACCACATATGTTGATGTGGAGAATCATATTTTGATTTACCACAAATATGTGTAAAAGGCACTATTTACCAATTTTACCAAAACGCTTTTAGCGGGCGTCTTATAAATTTCGTTCTGGGCATTAAGTTTCTGGAAAGAAGATAGAATACTTTGTAAGCTTACCCTTTTAGAGACAGTTTGCTTTTAGAAAACCCTACACAGTTTTCAATTGATCAGCTTGTTTAGTGATCACATATTCTCTTGGTGATAATCCTTTCAGGGAATCATGTGGTCTGTAATTATTATACTCTTCCATCCATTTCCAGGTTAGT
>JAYVNT010000577.1:0-8285 GCA_043758285.1 Flavobacterium sp. | reverse complement strand
TGATAGTAATTCCCTTAGGAGCAACTAAATGTTTTACAAAAAATTGGTATTGAATATATTTGCCGAAAGACATTCCTTTATCATACGCAAAAAATAGTCTTGAAGTTGGGATATTCTGTTTTTTAAAATAAGTTTGCAACTCATTTTTCGAGAAAACTTCATCTTTAGAATGAACCAAATCATTTCGGTCTAAATAGAAATAAACGATATCAAAATCGGGTTTTTCTAACTTAAATTTTACTTTGGTAAAAGGTAAAAAAGCCATTGTTTTTTTTACCGTATCGGTGTAAGTAAAATAGTTTTCTGCTTTTTTATTTACTTGTAGTTTTTTAATTTCCAAAATTACTTTTCGTAACGGCAAACGATTGTCAATATTGAAAACCCTAGTATTAATTTTAGACGAATTGTCCTTGTTGACTTCAACTAAAGTATCGTTTTCGATTGTTTTGAAAAAGAAATAAATCGTTGAATGATCTTTGACATCTGATTCCATTGTTTCATTTGCTTGTGGCAATATCACTTCTTTGTTTTGGCAAGAAAACAATACAAACATAAATCCTAAAACAACTATTTTTTTCATAATTGGCTAACTAATTTTATAGTTTCTACAGCTTCATTTACATCATGCACTCTAAGAATAGATGCTCCTTTTTGTAATGCAATTGTGTTCAAGACCGTAGTTCCGTTTAGCGCAAAATCAGCAGAAGTTTCCAATGTTTTGTATATCATTGATTTTCGCGAAATGCCAACCAGGATAGGCAATTCGAGCATTTGAAATAATTCTAAATTATTCATTAATTCAAAATTCTGTTCGACTGTTTTAGCGAAACCAAATCCGGGATCAATAATCAAATCATTGATGCCAAAACTTCTGGCTTGCGCTACTTTTTCAGAAAAATAAAAAAGTATTTCTTTGGTAATGTTTTCATACTTCGCTAAACTTTGCATCGTTTGTGGATTGCCTTTCATGTGCATCATTACGTATGGAACTTGGAGTTCGGCAACGGTCTTCATCATGTTTTCATCCAAACTTCCTGCAGAAATATCATTGATGATACAAGCACCATTTTCTATTGCAGCTTTAGCAACATTGGCACGAAAAGTATCAACGGAAATTAGTGTTTCGGGAAAATGTTTTAAAACCAATTTTACTATTGGAAGCAATCGAGAAATCTCTTCTTCTTCGGAAACAAGTGCTGCACTTGGCTTGCTGGAATAGGCACCAATATCAATAAAAGTTGCACCTCCTACAAGCATTTTTTCCACTTGAGTAAGCATGCTTTTTTCATCAGAATATTTTCCGCCATCATAGAACGAATTTGGCGTAACATTAAGTATTCCCATGACTTTTGGGGAAGATAGGTCAATGAGTTTTCCGTGGCAGTTGATTGTCATTTCTAATCTTAATTCAGTTATAAGATTTTGTACTTTGTACTTCAATCTTTATTCTTTACTTTTGAAAAAATTTGACACAAAGATACACTGAAATGAGTAATACTTCTCAAGAATATGATGCCGTTATCGCTATTTGCCGACAACTTTTTGCCAACAAAATGAAAGATTATGGAAGCGCATGGCGAATTTTGAGATTGCCATCTTTAACGGATCAAATTTACATTAAAGCACAACGCATTAGAAGTTTACAACAAAATGATATTCGGAAAGTTGATGAAGATGAAGCTGGCGAATTTATCGGTATTATCAACTATTCTATTATAGCGTTAATTCAATTGGATATGGGTGTTGTCGAACAACCTGATTTGGACACAACAAGAGCTATTCAGTTGTTCGATGAAAAAATTGCAGCAACAAAATCGTTGATGGAAAACAAAAACCATGATTATGGTGAAGCTTGGCGCGAAATGCGTGTGAGTTCATTAACTGATTTGATTTTGCAGAAGTTACTTCGCGTGAAGCAAATTGAAGATAATCAAGGAAAAACTTTGGTGTCGGAAGGCATTGGCGCTAATTATCAAGACATGATTAATTACGCTGTTTTTGCACTGATATTAATGAAATATGGACAAAAGTAAATTATGAGAACATCATCTAAAAATTATATTGCTTGGATTTTGAGAATTATTGTCTCCGTTCTTTTTATTGTTTCTGCTTTGGCAAAGCTCTCAAAAGGGCATTTATTGGATTCTCCTTATTTTGCAATTTCAACTTTTGAAGTTAAACAATTATACCCAATGGGATTTTCTGAAGGTTTTGCTCCTTACTTTTCTAGAACACTTATCGGGATTGAATTGGCGTTGGGATTATTATTATTACAAAAAAACTATTTGCGAAAATTTATTATTCCTGTTACAATTTTGCTACTAGCTGTATTTGTTGGTCATTTGAGTTATGTGACTTTTATAAGTAGTGGAAATAGTGGAAACTGCGGTTGTTTTGGAGAACTTTTACCAATGACTCCAATTCAAGCAATAATCAAAAATATTGTTGCCATCGGACTTTTGGCTTATTTATATTTTTTGTTACCTAAAGTAGCTAAAAACGGAAATTTTTGGATAAATACTACAGTTCTTTTTGCCGCGATTTTAGGTATTTTTATGTTGGCTCCCATTCATCCTTTAGAAAGTAAATTTTCTGTTTCAATACCAGAAAGAACAACCAATGAAGCAACTATTGATACTTCAACTGCAATAGCTATAGAAGATACTGTCAAAAAAGTTGCTGCAAAAGAAGAGGTTGCAAAAATTGAAAGCTACGAACCCGAAAATCACAAATCAGGTTATAATACCTATTTTTCAAACATTGACAAAGGCAGAAAAACACTTTGTTTTTTTGTTCCTGGATGTGATCACTGCCGCCTAGTAGCAAAAGAATTGACTGAATTGAAAGAAAAAAATAAAAATTTTCCGGAAATTTCTATTATCTTTATGAATGAAGAAGCTGATTTAATTCCTGATTTTTTTAAAGAAGCTGGTGCTGAATGTCCGTATAAGATTATAGAAGTTATTCCATTTTGGAAATTTTTAGGTTCTGGAAAAGATACACCTGGTGTGAAATATTTATGGAACGGAAATGAATATAAATATTACTGGGGAATTACGGACAAGAAATTCGACCCTTTAGATTATCAGAAATTAATAAACAAAACGTTTACCGAACTAAAAAAATAATTAGTTTCTTTAATAATATTTAAAATATAAAAATTTAAAGTATGATTAAATATATATTGTCGCGTAATTTATATGACAGAATAATAATAGGTATTTGTGGTTGTTTAATAATATTCGTTGCAGGTTACTATGTTTTAAATCATATATCTACAATGGAAGATCCTCCGTTTGGAAATACGATTTATATTCTTATCGGTAGTGGTCTTATATTCTCTTCTGCAATAGGTGTTTTTTTAATTTTAAAATATCTTTATGAATATAAAAAGAAAAAAGAAAGGCGTGAACGTAGAAGGAAAAAACATAAAATATTTTTTTTAAAAAATCAAAACAATGAAAAAAAAACTTGATTAATTATTTGACTCAAATTCAATAAAAATATGAAAAAAATAGTGCTATGTTTATTATTAACAATAACTACTTTGAGTTGTAGTAATGCTCAAAAAAAAGAATTTTCAAAAGAAAGTTTATCCCAAAAGTTAATAACTATCGAAAATAATGAAATTTCGTTTGACAAAATTTTAAAAAAACATCTTGGTAAAGTTACAGTAATTGAAATATGGGCATCATGGTGTGGAGACTGTGTAAAAGCTATGCCAAAAGTAAAGGATATGCAAGCCAACAATCCAAATGTAGATTATGTTTTCATATCAATGGACAAAGCTTTTGATAAATGGCAAGGTGGAATTGAAAAACATGAACTAAAAGGTAATCATTATTGGGCAACAGATGGTATGAAAGGTGCCTTCGGAAAATCGATAGATTTAGATTGGATTCCTAGATACATTGTTATTGATAAAAAAGGTAAAATAGTAATTTATCGTGCTATTGAAACCGATTTTGGAAAAATTAATGAGCAATTAAAAAAATTACAATAATGAGACAAAAGATTGTTGCTGGCAATTGGAAAATGCACAAAAATGCCGAAGAAACAGAAGATTTATTAAATGAATTAATCGCTAAATTACCTAGTGATGTTGAAGCACAAGTTATTGTTGCGCCAACATTTATTAATTTAGCTTCTGCTGTTGATCATCTGGAATTTACAAATATTGCAGTGGCTGCACAAAATATGAGCCAGTTTGAAAGTGGTGCTTACACTGGCGAAATTTCAGTAGACATGCTTAAAAGCATTGGAGTTAATATTGTTATCATTGGTCATTCTGAACGCCGTGCCTATTTTCATGAAACCGATTTTATTTTAGCTGATAAAGTAACAACAGCTTTACTCCATAATATGACAGTGATTTTTTGTTTTGGTGAAGAATTAAAAGACAGACAAAACAAACAACACTTTAACGTGGTGGAGAATCAACTTCGTGATGGATTGTTTCATATTAAAGATAAAGACTGGGAACAAATAATACTGGCATATGAGCCAGTTTGGGCAATTGGAACGGGAGAAACTGCTTCACCGGAACAAGCTCAGGAAATGCATAAATTCATCAGAGAAACCGTTAGACAACGTTATGAGAGTAATATTGCCGAAGATGTTCCAATACTTTACGGAGGAAGCGTTAAACCAGATAATGCCAAAGAAATTTTCTCAAAACCCGATGTAGATGGCGGACTAATTGGAGGCGCAGCTCTTAATGCATTAGACTTTGCCACAATTGTAAGTTCAATCTAATAAAAATAAATATATTTTAATTTAAAACTTTCATGTAATTGAAAGTTTTTTTTTATATAAATAAATTAATTTTGTATTTAATCGATTATTTTTGTATTTAATCGAGTAATCTTCTATTTTTACTAAATAATCAAAGTCAAAAAAAAAATGAAAACAAAATTTGCCCTATTTCTCATGCTATTATTGTCATTGACTAACCACGCACAAACGGACATTCAGAAACGATTTCAATCCGAATCCAGAAAATATTATGTCTGGAATAATGAGTTTGAAAAATATGAATTAAAAGAAACGGAATACGAAAACTCTGTTATTGATATTCGTGAAATAGGTTCCAAAACCAATGGATATATAGCAGTAAGCATGATTGACAATGGACAAGTTAGACTTCATCACGGTTCTATTTATGACTTTACACAGTCAAGTGAAAATGAAGGAACTTGGTTTATTCGTTCGAAATTCATGAGAGCTAAATTAGTGTACAATCCACAAGAAAACACTATCACTTATCTATATGAAGTTGATGGAAAACATTACGGAAAATTGATGATTTTCGCTGTAACACCAGATCAAGAACCAAATGCAAGCTTAAAAACAGTTGCCAAAAACGACGATTAACGTTTTTTACAGAAATGACTTCGCAGTAATCTTGTCGATTGTTATCTTTGCAAAAAAAAGAATGTCAAACATATATTTAGCATACCATTTTTCGGTTGAACCAAAAGAATTAGGTTCCGAAATTTTAATAGCAGAACTAGGCGAAAAACCCTTTGAAAGTTTTATAGAAACCGACCAAGGTTTTAGTGCTTATGTACAAAAAGACCTTTGGACTAAAAATATATTAGATGATATTTATTTGCTACATAATACTGAATTCACTATTTCCTATACAATCGAAGAAATTGACCAAGTCAATTGGAATGAAGAATGGGAAAAAAACTTCGAAGCCATAGACGTTGACGGAGTATGTAACGTACGCGCACCATTTCACCCAAAAACTACTGCTGAATTTGATATCATTATCGAACCTAAAATGAGTTTTGGAACAGGTCATCATGAAACTACACACATGATGATTCAACATCTTCTAGAGACAGACGTTACAAATTTAAAAACACTTGATATGGGTTGTGGCACGGCAATTCTAGCGATTCTTGCTGAAATGAAAGGTGCCAAACCTATTGATGCCATTGATATTGACAACTGGTGCTATCTAAATTCTATTGAAAATAAAGAGCGTAATGACTGTTGTGAAATAACTATTTATGAAGGAGATGCATCTTTGCTAAAAGGAAAAAAATATGATTTGATAATTGCTAATATCAATCGCAACATTTTATTAAATGATATGCAACAATATGTTGATTGTTTAAACAAAAATGGAATTCTTTTATTGAGTGGTTTTTATACCGAAGACATTCCTTTTATAGATACCTCTTGTATAGAAAAAGGGCTAACATATATTAAAAAAATAGAAAGAAATAATTGGGTTTCTCTAAAATATGTAAATTAGCAGCTCGGAAATTTAAACTAGTCACACAAAATGAATACAATAGAAAAAGTCCAGGAAGACGTGTCAGTCGAGGAACAAGTTGGGATTAATAACGAGATCTTATTATATAATGATGATGTTAATTCATTCGACCATGTGATTGAAACACTGATTCGTGTTTGTAAACATGCATCAGAACAAGCTGAACAGTGTGCAATTTTAGTACATTACAAAGGGAAGTGTACTGTAAAAACTGGATCTTTTGACGAACTAAAACCACAATGCACCCAACTTTTGGAAGCGGGTTTGAATGCGGAGATTATCTAAACTTCCAATCAAACTCATCCTTGTCATTGATAATGGCTCCCATTTCAATCCTAATAATATCATTATATTCTGATTGTAGAATCAACCAATTGCTTTCGTTGAAGTGATTTTCAGTGGTATCAAAATCTTCTTTTGTCCAAGATTTAAAAGGCATTTCTGCTTTTACTTCTCCTATATTTCTTCCGATAATTTTTTTTTCTAAAATAGTGGCTTCAGGATGTGAACAAATGATGTAACCCAAGCGAAAATCTTCATCTTTGTAAAAGGTTAAGCTCATTTTTTGAGTATTGTACAAATAAATTACATTACCTTCTTCGTCACTATATTTCTTGTCTGGTTTACCATAAAGCAATTCAACATCTTTTTGTTTCATGCCAAAAAGTAATTTGGCGGTACCATTTTTAAGATTAATTTTCATGATAAATAATTAGATTGTAAAGATTGCAAAGTTTTTTTAAGAATTGTAAATCTATTTTATTTGATATTACCTATTTCAATAAGGTTTATTTTCTTTTTTAAATAGTAAAAAAATCCTAAATTTATTTATATAAATAAGAAACCCTTTCATTTCTGAAAGGGTTTCGAATTATAAACTTAATAAATTACTCAACGTTTGATCACACGAAGTGTTTTTACTTCAGTTCCTTGTGTTACAATAATGTTATAAATTCCTGTAGGGTAATTTTCCCCTATTTCATAAGTATTAATATCAGAAACTTTTAAAACATTTGAGTCAATCAATTTTCCTAACATATCATAAACTTTAACTTGTAAATCTTCAGTCTTAATTGTTTCAACTTCTATTTTAAAGTTTCTTGAAAATGGGTTTGGATAAACTTTTGCATTTATTGAAACTCTAAGAGCTGTACAATTTGATGCATTAGTAGCACTAGTTCCACCTAAAGGACATCCAGTATTATTAAGCACATCCAATTGAGAACCTAGTATGCCAGCTGCATTCCCGCCAGTTGAATAGGCAAGATTAACTGCAGCAATAACTGCCAGTGGATTATCTCCATATCCCGCATAAGCAACTTCACCACTACAAGTATTTAATAAGGCCGCAACCCCTTGGCGTGCTAAATTATAAATACCTCCACCACCTAAATTTAGGGCTTGCAACAAAGTCAAATTAGCCAAACTTGCCGGTGCGCTTGTAAACACATCCCCAAATCTATCGCATGTTCTATAAGCTCCACACCATCTGTTGGTATGGTTTTTCCAGTATCCTAAAGTACATCCTTCTAAAGCAAGAGCATAGAAACCAGCATCAACGGTTAAATTGTTTTCACCAAATCCTAGAGTTACCGTAACTACTCCACCAACAGCATCACTGTCAATAGTATCATTTACACCTTGGTTAGCTGGTGAAGCAGCATATCCAATTAGAGTACTAAAGGTAATTGTATAGCTACACGGAGGTAAATTAGAAAACAAGTATGCTCCTGTAGCTGATGTTGTTGTAGTCAATGAAAGACTACATCCACTTAGTGTTACAGTAACTCCCGCTATTCCTGGTTCTCCAGCATCTTGAATACCATTGTGATTTAAATCATTCCAAACAAAATTTCCTATTGAACCTGGGTTAAAGAATCCAGCATCAACTGTAGTATTGTTTTCTCCTAAAGCTAATGTTACGCTTACAACTCCTGCAACAGCATCACTGTCGATAGCATCGTTTGCGCCTTGGTTAGCTGGTGAAGGATTAAAT
>JAYVNT010000576.1:0-2638 GCA_043758285.1 Flavobacterium sp. | reverse complement strand
AACCACCGCCGCCAAATCCACCACTGCTTCTGCCAAGGCTGCTCAACAATATCATTTCGGCTAGACCTATTCCGCCGCCGCCAGAGTTTCCTCCGTTGTTTCTGTTTTTGATAATGATAAAAATGATGATGAAAGCAATAATAAAAATAGGAACTATTGGAATTTTATCGCCTCTTTTGTTTTGTTTTCGTTCGCCTTTGTATTTGCCTTTAAAGACATCAAAAAGCGCATCGGTTCCCTTGTCTAAACCGTTGTAATAACTTCCAGCTTTGAACTCAGGAATGATTATGTTTCTGGTTATCTCGCCACCAATTCCTGCAGTTAGTCTGTCTTCTAAACCGTAACCAGCCGAAATCCAAATCTTTCTCTCGGCTTTCGCTAAAAGTATAATTACACCATTATCGTTTTTTTCGCTTCCGCCAATTCCCCATGTTTGTCCCCATTTTGGCGTAAGTATTCCAATGTCTTCGCCTTTCAAACTTTCAATGGTAATGACCACAATTTGGGTAGAAGTTGAGTCGGAATACCGAATTAATTTTTCTTCTAATTGCGATTTTTCTGTTGCACTTAAAACATTCGCATAATCATAAACCGAAGTTTGTAAATCTGGTTTTTCAGGAATAGTGTATTGTGCAAAAGTTGGTAAAAAATAAAACAGGGCAACAACAAAATATATAATTTTTAAAACTCCTTTGGAATTCGTAATTTGTAATTTGCAATTCGTAATTTCCATAGTTATCCTTTTGATATTTCGTTTGAAAGTTCGTTGGTATCATCATCTTGATACGGAAAATGAGTTTTGAGTTGTTCGCCAGCTTTCAAAATACCATCGATTAAACCTTGTTTAAAATTTCCGTTTTTAAAATGATTTTGCATCACCTCTTTGGTAGAATTCCAAAAATCATCACCAACAATATCATGAATTCCTTCATCGCCATAAATAGCAAAATGTTTGCTTTTTACAGCTACATAAATGATAACGCCGTTACGTTCTTTGGTGTTTTCCATTTGAAGGTTACGAAAAACTTCCACCGCTCTGTTAAGCGGAGCGATGGTGTTCTCTTTTTCTATATGTACTCTAATTTCGCCAGAAGTATTTTTTTCGGCTACGCCAATAGCTTCCACAATTTCTTGCTCTTCGGCTTTTGTTAAAAAATCTTCTACTTTAGACATTGCTCTAAATTAGAATTTTACCTTAACAGCTTTGTCCGCACCAGTTTCGGCTTCGAAATAGGGCTTTTCCTTAAGTCCATACATACCTGCCAGAATATTTCTTGGGAAAGTATTGATGTTATTGTTATAAGGTTTAACAGCTTCGTTAAAACGAGTTCTAGCAGTTAAAATTTGATTTTCGGTACTTGCTAATTCGTCTTGTAATTTCAAGAAGCTTTGATCTGCTTTCAAGTTTGGATATTGCTCTACACTTACTAATAATCTTGATAAAGAAGAGGAAACCCCAGATTGAGCCGAATTAAATGCGGTTAGTTGTTCTGGTGTGACATTTTTCGGGTCAATTGTGATGGCAGTTGCTTTGGCACGGGCCTCAATTACAGCTGTTAAAGTGCTCTTTTCATGTGTTGCATAGCCTTTTACAGTTTCTACTAAATTTGGGATAAGGTCATTTCTTCGTTGGTAAGCCGTTTGAACATTTCCCCAACTTTCTTTTACGTCTTGTTCAAGCGTTACCGCTTTATTATAAATTCCGCTAGCCCAGCTGTAGATTCCAAAAATCACAACTATTGCAATAATCCAAGGTAAAAATTTTTTAAAGTTCATGTTTGTTTAATTTAAAGTTTAATTTATTTATAATTGGTTTTTAATGTTTACTAATTGTGCTTTCAAAGTTTCGAGTTTGCTGATGATTTCGAACTTGTCAAGCGTTTTCTTTTGTCCTTCTTTCAAATGTGTTTTGGCACCTTCAAGTGTAAATCCGCGTTCTTTGACCAAATGATAAATGAGTTGCAAATTTTTAACATCTTCTGGTGTGAACATTCTGTTGCCTTTCGCATTTTTCTTTGGTTTCAGGATATCAAATTCTTTATCCCAAAAACGAATTAGTGATGTGTTCACATTAAAAGCTTTGGAAACTTCTCCAATGCTATAATACAGTTTGCCTTCTTTTAGTTCTATATGCATTAGTCTAGAGATTGATTTTCTTGATTTGCTAATTTTGATATGGCAGTATATTCTGCTGCCGAGATATTTCCGTAATAAAAATTTATTGGGTTAACCACTTTGCCGTCTTTGTGCACTTCATAATGCAAATGTGGTGCTTCACTTCGTCCTGTGCTACCAACATATCCAATAATATCGCCGCGTTTTATACTTTGCCCAGCGCGACATTTGTATTTACTCAAATGACCGTACAAGGTTTCATAACCAAATCCATGTCGAATAACAATATGATTTCCAAAACCCGAAACCGTATTATCAGCGCGTTCTACAACACCATCGCCAGTAGCAAAAATAGGTGTTCCTGTACTCGCTGTGAAATCCATTCCTTCGTGCATTTTTCGAACTTTCGTAAAAGGATCACTTCGATATCCAAAACCAGAAGCAAGACGTTTTAATTGCTCGTTTTTCACAGGTTGAATAGCAGGAATTGCAGCAAGTAACTTATTTTTTTCTTTTGCTAATT
>JAYVNT010000575.1:0-8302 GCA_043758285.1 Flavobacterium sp. | reverse complement strand
TCGCCTTTGTGATAAAGGAAACTTTCTCTGTTAACTGTTAACTGAAAACTTCCATCGACGCACATATAGACGGTGAATGAGTTTTTATTTTTATGGATTTGGATTACACCATCTAACGGAATGTAGTTAGTCGTGAAGTATTTACAATCCACAACTTCATTCGAAACGTTTTTAGTTTTAGAATACAATCGTTGTGCTTCTATTGTTTCATAATTGATAGCTTCCAATGATAAATCAACGTGAAGTTCCCGTTTGTTTCCGTTAGCGTCTACTCTGTCAAAATCGTAAACCCTGTACGTAATGTCAGAAGTTTGTTGGATTTCTGCAATAACAATTCCAGCACCAATAGCGTGTATGGTTCCTGTATCTAACATAAAAACATCGCCTTGCTTTACTTTTTTAGCATCGAGAATGTCAACAATAGTTTTGTCATGAATGTGTTTGAGATATTCTTCAGGAGAAGATTTTTTTTTGAAACCAACAATTAATCTGGCATCAGTATCGGACTGCAACACGAACCACATTTCGGTTTTCCCAAAAGAATTGTGACGCTTTTTCGCCAACTCATCATTAGGATGTAATTGAATCGATAAATCTTCTCTCGCATCAAGGTATTTGAAAAGCAATGGGAATTGTTTACCAAAATCAGCATAAACTTTTGTTCCCAAAATAGCTTCCGGGAATTCGTTAATCAAATCGTTTAGTGATTTTCCTTTGAAAGAACCATTAGCCACTACACTAACATCTTTTTCCACAGTTGATATTTCCCAACTTTCACCAGTAATGTCAGAAGTTATGGGTTTATTGAGCTCCGTTTTTAATTTGGTTCCGCCCCAAATTCTTTCTTTCAAAATGGGTTCAAATTGTAACGGATATAAATTCATTAGTTAAATGTGTCAATTGGTAAATGTGTTGATGTGTCAATTGGCTAATCGACTAATTGTCTAATTGTTTTTAGTGCTTTTTGAATGTGAATTTTGCCAGACATACTATTGAAAACCAAGGTAATAATTCCGTTTTTATCAGCAACATAGGTAACTCTGCCTGGTATTAATCCTAGTAAATCATTGGGAACACCAAAAGCGTTTCTAATTTTTTTATCAAAATCAGAAAGCAAAATAAAAGGCAAACTATATTTTTTGGCAAACGAAACATGTGATTTCAAACTATCGCTGCTAATGCCAATAACTTCTGCACCAAACGCTTTAAAATCTTCATAATTATCCCGAAACGAACATGCTTGTTCAGTACAAACACTGGTGTTATCTTTTGGATAAAAATAGATAACAACTGGTTTCTTACCAACGATGCTGTCGCTTTTAAACAAGTCGCCATTTGTATCAATGGCGGAGAAACTTGGGATTTTGTCTCCTACTTTTAGTGTCATTAATTTCCGTTGTAGGTTACAAAATTTCTTGGTGTTTCATATAGAACCACTTCCAAATCATTGTTTGCATTAATAAGTAGTCGAAGTTTTTGCCAAATAACTACGGCTATATTTTCGGCTGTTGGATTTAATTCTTGAAAATCAGTAACATCGAGGTTTAGATTTTTATGGTCGAAAGCATTTTCGATATGTTCTTTAATTAAATCAGATAAAATCTTAACATCTATGACAAAACCTGTTTCTTGATCGATTTCACCTGTAACAGAAACAATTAATTCATAATTGTGCCCGTGGAAATTTGGATTATTACACTTACCAAAAATGGCATCGTTTTTTTCCATCGACCAATCTTTGCGATACAATCGGTGTGCGGCGTTGAAATGGGCTCTTCTTGAAACAGTTACTTTCATATAATATTAAATTTTAGATATTAAATTTTAAATTTAATATCTGTATTATAAATTTCTAAATCTTATGCTCCTCAAGGTAATGATAAAATTCGTCAAAAATGATTTTGAACCAAACGGTATATGTATCAGGATTTTGAAACATGTCTTCTCTCACTGCTTCGATGCACATCCATTTCCAACTATCAACTTCGTCTTTATTAATTTTTGGTTCGTCATTATAATAACCAATCATCACATGATCCAATTCATGTTCGGTTAAACCGTTATCAAATGGCGCTTTATAAATAAAATGAAATAATTCTTTGAGTTCGGTTTTGAAACCCATTTCTTCAAATAATCTTCGAGTTCCAGCTTCAATATTCGTTTCTCCATTACGTTGATGACTACAACAAGTGTTTGTCCATAACAAAGGAGAATGATATTTATGATGGGCACGTTGTTGCAACATGATTTCGTTTTTAGTATTCAAAACAAAAACCGAGAAAGCGCGATGCAGAACTGCTTTTTCATGTGCTTCAAGTTTGTTCATCAATCCAATTGGTTCATCTTGCTCATTAACCAAGATTACTTGTTCTTCAATCATAACGTTTTTTAATGCCTCAAAAATACAAAAAAAGAATTGTTTTAAAAGTAGTTTGTAAATTTGTGAAAAGATTAACGAGTGTTGAAACTAAAATTAATGCTAATTAAAGTATGCGAAATTTAAGGGAAGCAATATTAAATTTGTGAATACTAAAAATAGCAAAATGAAATCAAACTCAGAAATTCTAAAAAATATTGGTAACAATGTCAGAGAATATCGAAAGTCAAAAGGAATTTCTCAAGAAGAACTTGCTTTTGATGCTGAATTACATAGAACGTATATTGGAATGATTGAACGAGCTGAAAAAAACATTACGATTCTTAATATTGAAAAAATTGCTAAGGCACTTAATGTAACAATCATAGATTTAATAAAATAAAATGGCTAAAATTCAACAACTACTTTCTGATAAAACAGATCAAATTGATTATAAAAAAATTCTAGATGATAATCCTTGGATTGCTAGAAAAAATCAAAAATGTATTTTAAGCCCAGATAGTGATGGCTTGTTATGTGGGCTATTTATGTCACACTATCTGAATTGGGAAATTGTTGGTTTTTATGATGGAAAAGTTTGTTTACTTAAAGACGGTGTTTCGGCTTTTGATGATGATGTTTGCTTTTTGGACATTGAAATTTACAGAGAAGGTGTTAAAAGTATGGGACATCACATGCTCTCTATTTACAATTCTGTAAAATCGGTTGAATGGAATGATAGATTTAAAAATTGCATTCAACCAAACTTAATGCGTGGTTATGATAAAAACAGCTTTCGATTAAAATATCCTCTGGCAACAATACATTTATTGATAGGAATTTTAGAAAGTGAAATTGATATTAAAGTTGAAAATAGCGCAATATTTCCTTTACTGTTCGTTGATGGTACTTTCAATGTGATGTTTTCATATCCAGAAAATGTGATGAATTGGTGGAAATATTTGAAAGTTCAAGACAACTCAAGACTTTTAAATCATGTATTTCTAGGTGAACATTATACTGTTTATAAATTGATGTTGGAAATGGATAATTTTTTTAGGGAAAGAGATGAAATTTCTGCGCCTAGAGAAAGAGGTGACAGAATGAAAATTTCTAGCAAAGATAGTTCGGCATTCAATATTCAGAAAAATGGGGCTTTATGGAAAATAAATGATGATGCAAGTTCAAGATGTACTCAATTTGTTAATTTATTATCAAGACACACAAAATGGGAATTTAAAGCTCAAAACTGGAATTTTGACAATTTAAAATTAATGCAATTTACTAAGTCAGATTTTGTTGGAGAAAATTGGACAATTACCATAGCCAATTACAAAAAGTTTTTAGAATTGAACCCTTTATCTTGGGCAATGACATCAGGAAATAATATTGAATTCACAAAAGAATATCCAGATAAATTAATCTAAAACCATTTTGTATTGTTGCTTTTCGATGTGAATTCTTTCGTTTGCAATCTCAACATATTCCTCTGAGACATCAAAACCAATAAATTTTCTATTAGTTTTTAGTGCTGCAACTGCCGTAGAACCTGAACCCATAAATGGGTCTAAAACAATTCCATTAACTGGACAAAACACTTGAATAAAATCTAATGGTATTTTATCAGGAAAAACTGCTGGATGCTTTCTTTTTAGTGGGTTTTTATCTCCTGCCATCAAATAATCCCATATAGTTCCTGGACACTTTGTTTCGTTAATTGGTCTAGTAATAGTTGAAGTTGTTTCTCCATTAGTTTTTCTATTTCCACTTCCAGTCATAACTTTTCCAGCATGTTTTGATGGTATTTTAATAGGTTCTTTATCAAAAAACAAAGGTCTCTTGCCTTTCAAAAATATAGGCATATATTCATGATCAACCCTAAATCTTTGTGTCCACCACGCACCCTCAGTTCCGTGTTTTCTGTATATAACTGTTTCAAATAATTTAAATCCAATATTGTCACACCAATCTAAAATGGTTCTAAAAGAGGTCAATGACTTTCCAAAATCTTTTGTTTGGTCTTGAATAACCATTACAGCAATTCCTCCTTCTTTTAAAACTCTAAAAATTTCTTTTCCTGTTTCATGTAAATCGAATTTAAAACCATTATAATCACGTAAACTATCATATGGTGGGGATGTTATAACCATATCAACTGAATTATCTGGAATTTTTTTCATTCCTTCGACGCAATCCATATTATAAACAACATTTGTCTCTAATTCTCCTAAAAACATAACTTAATATTTGCTAATTATAGTATACAATAATACAATTATTTATTGTGTTTTCAAAATTGAAAAAACTTAATTATAAAAATTTTATAAACACTAAAATTAATAAATACACAACAACCGTTAAACTTTCCTTAAAACCAATCAATTTGTAAACTACAAGACATTAGACTTCGTACATGTAGTGTAAATTTGTATCAGATTTTAAAAAAAATGCTATGCGAAAAATAATTTTTAACTTTTTACTTTTGTCACCACTCTTTATGCTGACTGCATGTGGACAATCAAACAAAAAACAAAACACAACTCAAAAAACCATTACTATGGAAAATGTAATTTCAAAACCAGGAAATCCGTACTACTCAAATACGGATGCTACAAAATTAAATGTATCAGATGCCGAATGGAAAAAAGTTTTATCTCCAGATTTGTATGCAGTAGCTCGTGAAGCAGATACCGAAAGAGCTTTCACAGGAAAAATGTGGAATTCTGAAACCAAAGGAACCTATTATTGTGCTACTTGTGGGTATCGATTATTCAAATCGGAACAGAAATTTACCAGCAGTTGTGGATGGCCAAGTTTTTTTGAACAAGTAAATAAAGAAAGTATAACATTCAAAGATGATAATTCATTTGGAATGAAAAGAACAGAAGCGCTTTGTGGTAGATGCGGCAGTCATTTAGGGCATCTTTTTGATGATGGTCCTGCACCAACAGGAAAACGCTATTGTATGAATGCTATTTCGTTAGACTTTGTTCCAGATGCAATGGAGACCAAGGGTAATTTAGAAACAATCGTTCTTGGTGGTGGTTGCTATTGGTGTGTGGAAGCTGTGTATGAAAACCTGCAAGGTGTTGAAAAAGTAGTTTCTGGTTTTGCTGGTGGTACTGTTGAAAATCCGAGTTATGAAGAAGTTTGTACTGGAAGAACTGGTGCTGCCGAAGTGGTTCAAATCACCTATGACAAAACCAAAACTAATTTGGACGAAATATTTCAAGTGTTTTTTACAGTGCACGACCCAACAACGTTGAACCGTCAAGGTGCTGATTCTGGTACTCAATATCGCTCGGTGATTTTTTATGCAACTGAAGAACAGAAGAAAGCTGCTGAAAGTATTATTACTGAATTGAATAATGCTAAAGTTTACGGTAGTAAAATTGTAACAGCACTAGAACCTTTTAAAGCGTTTTATAAAGCAGAAGATTATCATCAAAATTATTATCAAAACAATAAAAGTCAACCCTATTGTCAAATGGTAATTCAACCCAAGATTGAAAAGTTTGAAAAGATATTTAAAGATAGATTGAAAAAGAAATAACAATAAAAAACTCCTTGCGCAAACAAGGAGTTTTTTTATTTTGAATGGATAATTTTATCTTTTATTCATCGGTTTGAAATCTCTCAAAGGGTGACCGACATATATTTGTCTTGGTCTTCCAATTGGTTCTTTGTTGATACGCATTTCTTTCCATTGGGCAATCCAACCTGGCAATCTTCCTATGGCAAACATTACGGTAAACATATCTGTTGGAATTCCTAAAGCACGATATTTAATACCAGAATAGAAATCAACATTTGGATATAGTTTTCTGGAAACAAAATAGTCATCTACTAAAGCTGCGGCTTCTAGTTTCTTCGCAATATTCAAAATTGGATCATCAACGCCCAAAGTATTTAGAACTTCGTCGGCGGCTTTTTTAATAATTCTGGCTCTTGGATCGAAGTTTTTATACACACGGTGTCCAAAACCCATTAAACGGAAAGGATCATCTTTATCTTTGGCTTTAGCCATATATTTATCGGCGTCACCACCGTCTTTTTGTATATCTTCCAACATTTCTAAAACGGCTTGATTAGCTCCACCATGCAATGGTCCCCAAAGTGCTGAAACTCCAGCGGAGATTGAAGCAAATAATCCTGCATGAGAAGAACCAACAATTCTAACTGTTGATGTTGAACAGTTTTGTTCGTGGTCTGCATGTAGAATAAATAATTTATCTAATGCGTCAACAACCACTGAATTTGATGCATAAGGTCCCGTTGGTAATTTAAACATTAGCTGCATAAAATTCTCAACATAACCTATAGTGTTGTCATAATAGTTCAAAGGATAACCCATCATTTTTCTGTAAGTCCAAGTGGCAATAACCAAAAATTTACCCATGGTTTTGCAAACTGCTTCATACATTTCTTTTTCATTTTCGACATTGACAACTTTTGGATTAAAAGCTGTCAAGGCACTAGTAAGCGCAGACAAAACACCCATAGGATGGGCTGTTTTAGGAAAACCATCAATGATGTTTTTCATTTCTTCGTTTATCAAAGTGTATTTTCTGATGTCTGTTTCAAATTGGGCTAACTGAGTTTTGGTAGGCAATTCTCCAAAAACAACTAAGAATGCCACTTCTAAGAAATCGGCTTTATCAGCTAAATCCTCTATAGCATAACCTCGATACCGAAGAATTCCTTCTTCACCATCAAGGAAAGTAATTTCACTTTGACAAGATCCAGAATTTTTATAACCTGGGTCAAGAGTTATTGCACCTGTCAAGGCACGAAGTTTTTCAATATCTATGGCAGCTTCATTTTCGCTTCCTACTATTACTGGAAACTCATATTTTTTGCCATCAAATTCTAATATTGCTGTTTTGGACATAATATAAAAAAGGGAATAAAATCTAATTGTTTAACAATTCAACAAAATTAGGGAATTAGAAATGAAATAAAAAAGAATTACGGTAACGTTTTCGTTAAATTTATGATAATTTTAGCTAAATAACTTTATCCGTAAAAGTAAAGTTGCAAGCTACGTAACCGTTTATTTTTCACTAAAGATAATATTTCTTGCGAAACGTGAACGTGAATTCACACCCAAATCCGCAATTGTGCGAAACGGCTTTTTGAGCTACTTGAATTTTACAATTGTGAGCTACAATACAAAAATAAACCTCGCTTAAAAGTCCTTAAACTTCGGGATAACAAGGTTGGTTTTAATGATTAATTTGAGAAATTATTTTTTTAAAGATAGTACCTGTTGGCGGATGTTTTTATTTTTCAATACAATACTATAACCATAAAATTTAGTTTTGATCGATGTGTAAAAGGTTAATTCACGATTTGTTGAATAGTAATTATGAAATAATCTTTTGCCGTCATCCCCTTCATAATATTCAGAATCTTTAAACTTATACCCCAATACAGTACAGCTCTTTTTTAGATTTATATATTCTAAATTACTTGATGTTTGATATTCCACAACACCTTGTGATGTTCCGTCTTTATTAGTTGTAAAACTGATATGATATTTACTGCCATTTTTATAAGAAATAATATCAAAATATTTACTATTTTCTATTCCTAAATAAGTTAAGCCTTTACTTAATGCCCAATCCTCAAATTCATTGCTGGACATAGTTGTTATTTTTTCTAAAGTTTTTAAATCCATATTTTTGGTTTGCGCTTTAGTTTGTGTTGCGCTTAAAAAAAAGAGGGTGAAGAATATAATGGCTTTTTTCATTTAGGTTAATTTTAAAATTTTCTTATTAAGTTGAGTTCTTTGTCAGTAGCGTACCATATATAATTGTTTCTTTTTACAGAATTACTTGCTAATGTGTCAATTAAATTTGAAATAAAGAACGAGTAAGATAGGTTATAAATTTTATATAATGAATTTGGATTTTGTTCTAATTTCCAAAATTTCAGAAACAGATC
>JAYVNT010000574.1:0-8315 GCA_043758285.1 Flavobacterium sp. | reverse complement strand
TTAAAGATAGAATTTCATTATCGATTCTTTCATAGTAAACTTCCCCCTTAATTGAATAAGCCAACTCTGATCGTTGTAACGAAAGAGATATTAACTTTGCGACATTTGTATTTATATTTGGTTCATCAATACCAGCAACTGTAGGCACTGGAATTTTTGAAAAGTCAACACTGCTTTTTAAATAATTTTTAAGTGTATTTAGATAAGCTATTTTTCGTATAACATCGTCTTTTTTTTCATCATACACTATTAATTGATTTTTAAAACTTGTACCTCCTTCTTCTATATCAATTATATTATTGTTTTTTCCAAAATCTTTTAGTTCATCACCAGAATTTTTTAATTGTTTTTCCATTGAACCCAATGTTTCATCAATAAAATTTATAGTGTTTTCGGCAAATTTATTTTTATAATCCAGCTGTCTTTTAATTAAAACTTCTACAGTTGTATTGAGAAAATCAACCATCCTATCTTTATTTGTTCCTTGCACTCCAATTTTAAGAATAGAACCAGATTTATCATCTGTTATAACGTTAATTCCCATACTTGCTGAAACTGTATTATCAAAAGAGTTGAATCTAACTAGTATTTCTTGATCAAAGTTAGTAGTATCAAAATTTGACAAATTTAATTTCCAATGCAAAAATGGTAGATTAACTTCTTCGCCTATTTTATAAATCTTTATAAATTCCTTATTCTCAATAGGGATTATCGATTTTTTATTGGTACTGTATTTAATAACTTCAACATTATTCCCAAGAAAAAGTATGGTGATTTGATACGAATTGTTAGAAATCATTTTTACTTTTACAAACTGTTCAAATAATTGATTTTGGCTTTTATCTAAAGTAATTTTAAATGGAACTTGACCATAAACATCCTGTAAAAAATATTTTGTTTGCTTGAAATAATCTATATAAAACTGCAATTTATCAACCACTAATTCATTATGAGATCTTGATTTTAAAGTTGTAGAAATCATTTGAACTTTGTCTGAAGTTCCACCCCAATTAAATACTAAACTCGTATTTGAAGTAAAAAAGGGATTATTTTCATCTTGAACCGCTATAGTGGTTTCTATTCCATAAATTTTTTGCTTTCTAACATTTACTTGATGAGCTATTGAAAAAGTGATAATGAGTCCTACTAAAAACCATTTCCAATAGCTTAAAGTTTTTATTAAAAATCCTTTAAAATCAAAGCTGCTTTGTTTATCAAAAAAGGTGAAATCTTTAACTTCTAACATAAAAAAATGATATTATTTTTTAAGTAACAAAAAGGTTGTTGTGGCTAATGAAAGAAGCGTAATAATGGTTGATAAAGACTCTATACCTGTCTTTCCTGTTCCCCAAGTTTTTTGTTTCAGGGGTTTTATGTAGATATAATCATTAGGTTGTAGATAAAAACATGGTGAATTAACGGCATTAGCATCTGTTAGGTCTATACTAAATGTTTCTCTACCTTGTGGATAACTTCTTATTACTTTTACATCTTTTCTATCGCCAGTAATTTCTATATCGCCTGAATTTGCTATTGCTTCCATTATGTTTACTTTGTCTTGATACAAAATCTTGGTTCCTGTACTTCTGATTTCACCATTTATGGTGTATTTAAAACCAGCTAACTTAACTATGACATAAATACCCGCTTCACTTTTAAAATATTGATCATGAAGAATTTTTTCAATTTTTATCCTTACTTCTTCAACTGTAAATCCTAATACATTTATTTCGCCTAAAACTGGCATTCTAATATTTCCATGGTCATCAACTGAATACCCTGTAAAATAAGCAGTCTGTTCCGATGAAGGAGCAACACTATTAGAATTAAATATCTCTACCAGTTTAGAATCAACTGCTTTGATATTAATACTCAATAAATCGTTAGTTTGCAGTCGATATGGTTTTTGATTTAAGGGTGTAACTAATTCTTTTTTATCGCTTTTATTATCTTGTAAATAAATTAATTGCTTTTTTGAAATACAAGAAGATACAAAAACACTTAATAGAACCAATAAATATATTTTGGGGTTGTTCATTATTTTAAATAAAAAATTAGCAAACAAAGATAGTTTTTCAATTCTAATTACAAAAATGTAGTTTGCTATTATTTGTTATATATTTTTTAAGGTATTTTCAAAAGGTATTCGATTCAAAATACTTCTTCCTAATGTAACCTCATCAGCGTATTCTAATTCATCACCAACAGCAATTCCTCTTGCGATTGTAGATGTTTTTACTGTATAATCTTTTATTTGTTTGAAGATATAAAAATTGGTCGTATCGCCTTCCATGGTTGAGCTAAGCGCAAAAATTAATTCTTCTATTTCTCCTAATTTTACTTTTTCAACCAACGTAGAAATATTCAACTGACTTGGACCGATGCCATCAATAGGCGAAATTTTTCCACTCAAAACATGATAAATTCCTTTAAACTGATTCGTATTTTCTATTGCCATAACATCGCGAACATCTTCTACAACGCAAATAATTTTATGATTTCGCTTCGGATTATTGCAAATTTCGCAAACTTCAACGTCAGAAATGTTGTGACAACTGCCACAAAACTTAATTTCCTCACGCATAGTTGTTAACGCTTGTGATAAAAACTGGGTTTGTTCACTCGGTTGTTTTAACAAATGCAACACCAATCGCAATGCAGTTCGCTTTCCTATTCCGGGCAATTGTGCCATTTCGTTTACTGCTTTTTCGAGCAATTTTGAAGAAAATTCCATGCCGCTAAATTAGTCAATTTGTCAATGTAAAAATGTGTCAATGTGACGATGTGAAAATGATTTAATTCGCTTATTGACAAATTTGCTAATTGACACATTAATTTTGTATTTTGGCATCATATAAAAACCAATTTATGACGCCAACAACCATCCTTATCATCATTATTATTTATTTCGGATTATTGATTTTAATTTCCAATTTAGTTACCAAAAAAAGTACTGATAATGATACGTTTTTCAAAGCCAATAAGAATTCAAAATGGTATTTAGTTGCCTTTGGAATGATTGGAACTGCTCTGTCTGGTGTTACTTTTATTTCTGTTCCTGGCGAGGTTGGAAACCCTGATTTGCAATTCAAATATTTTCAATTTGTTCTAGGAAATGCCATTGGTTTTTTAATCATTGCAAAAGTCTTGCTTCCCCTTTATTATCGGATGAATTTGACTTCTATTTATAGCTATATTGAACAACGACTTGGCGTTATAAGCTATAAAACTGCGGCTACTATTTTCTTAATCAGCCGAACAATTGGCTCTGCTTTTCGGCTGTATTTAGTAGTGATTGTGCTGCAACGCTATGTGTTTGATGCCTTCCAAGTTCCGTTTGCAGTAACCGTTTTGATATCACTAGCATTAATCTTTGCCTACACTTATCGCGGCGGATTAAAAACGATTATTATCACCGATACACTGCAAACGTTCTTCTTAGTTTCATCCGTTTTTCTGACCATATTTTTCATTTGTCAAAGCTTAGATTTATCCTTTTTTCAAGCATTTGAAACCGTAAAAAACAGTAATTATTCTAAAGTTTTCTTTTTTGAAGATTATCTGAAAAGCAATTATTTTTGGAAACAAATTCTAGGCGGAATATTTGTAACCATCGCTATGGTGGGTCTTGACCAAGACTTAATGCAAAAGAATTTGAGTTGCAAGAACATTGGCGAAGCCCAGAAAAACATGTTCACTTTCACAGGGATTTTTGTCTTGATTAATATTTTCTTTCTAAGTGTCGGCGCCTTGCTTTACCTATTTGCTGAGAAAAATGGCATTCAAGTTCCGATGGTGGATGGTGTGGCACGAACCGACTTTTTATTTCCCGAAATCGCTTTAAAATCGCTTGGAATTGTTCCTGCCGTGGTATTTCTTTTAGGATTAACAGCCGCAACATTTGCCACAACTGACTCTGCTTTGACCGCATTAACCACCTCTTTTTGTGTTGACTTTCTCGGGATGGACAAAACCGAAAATCAAAACAAGCCCAACATTGTCAGAACACGACATATGGTTCATGTTGGATTCTCGTTCCTAATGTTTTTAGTAATCGTGATTTTTAACGCTGTTAATGATGCCTCGGTGGTTAAGATGATTTTTAGAATTGCATCCTATACCTATGGCCCTCTTTTGGGCTTGTATGCTTTTGGTTTATTTATGAAATCAAAAACGGTTCACGACAAGTTCGTCCCTTTTATTTGCCTACTCTCGCCAGCAATTTGCTTCTTAATTAGTAACTATTCTACTTATCTTTTAGGAAATTATGTAATCGATAATGAGTTAATTATCGTCAACGGAGTACTAACTTTCTTGGGCTTATTGCTCATTAGTAAGCCAGCTGATAGGCAAACAACCTTTTAAATCTTAAACGTTTTGAGCAATCCCATTAGTTTTGGGGCCGAGCCCTTTTCTTTTGGGCTCGACCCCAAAAGTTGTTTTAGAACTGATTAGTAGTCAATAAAACCAGTGTACAAGCTACTTCCGTTTTAATACCGTTGCTTTGTAACAATTGATAGAACTCTGGGTTTTCGGTTCCGGGATTGAAAATGACACGTTTGGGTTTGGTTTCAATAATGTAGTTGTAGTAATCGCGTTGGCGAACGGGGTTTAAATATAGCGTAACGGTATCAATTCCCGATAAAGGAATGTTTTTGGTCCTGATAGTTATTCCTGCCACTTCGCCAGCATTTTGTCCTATAGCAATAACGGAATGTCCTTTATCTACAAGCATTGTTATGGCTTTGAAAGCATATCTATCGGGTTTTGTGGAAGCTCCAAGTACTAGTGTCTTCTTATTTTTCATGATTTTCATTTATTGGTATCAAAGATAATGGTAACTTTATATTTGGATAGGTTTATTTAACTTCTATTTAATATTTAAAGTGAAACACTAGATTTACCTTTGCCAAAAAAACTATGGAGCTTTTTATTATTCTATTTGGGGCTCTTTTTTCGGTTCTAAATCCTATTGGAACGGTACCCATATTTGTTGGTTTAACGCAGGATTATAGCAAGAAAGAGCGTTCACGAGTTTCCCTCTGGACGGCGATTAATGTTTTTATTATTCTAATTATTTCGTTTTTTGTTGGGCAATATGTTTTATCCTTTTTTGGGATAACCATTTCAGCACTCCGAATTGCGGGCGGAATTATAATTGCTAGTTCGGGGTTTTCTTTATTAAACGGAAAATTTAGCAAAAATCGTGGTATCGATAAAAAAGTACAACAAGACATAGAAAACAGAAATGATATTGCGTTAACACCTTTGGCAATGCCAATGCTTGCTGGCCCAGGCTCTATATCATTATTGATTGCGTTTAATCAGGAACACAATTCTACTACTGAAATTATTGTTTCGTCACTGGCTATTTTGGTTGTAGCCATTATTATTTTTTTCATCTTACGCAGTGCGCATTACTTGGCAAAAATACTTGGACAATCTGGTATTGTGGCAATTTCAAGAATCATCGGATTTCTGACTATTGCCATCGGAATTCAATACATCATCAGCTCGGTTTTGAGTATTATCAGAGGAATCTAAGTCAATTACGAATTATTAATCTATTCTTTTGGAAGAAAAATTTCTGCCATCATACAGCGTGCACTTCCACCACCACAAGCTTCTATAGTATCAAGACTTGAGTGAATTATTTCAACGTGGGCTTCGAGTTGTGCGATTTGTTTTTTGGTCAAACTTTTATATGCCGACTCGCTCATAACTAAGAAACGTTGGTCGTTTTTTCCTTTCACTTCCAACATGTTTCCAGCAAAGTTATTGACTTGCTCTTCGGTGATTAGGATAATGTCTTTATCATCGCCACGAAGACTATCCAGCACCATTTTGCGTTCTTTTTTATCATCAATACAATCGGCGCAAATCACGGCAAAAGTATCGCCAAGGGTCATCATAACGTTTGTATGGTAAATTAATTTTCGCTGGTTATTTACTGTTTGATATGCTTCAAAAATTACTGGTGTGTATTCAAAATCTTCGCAAAATTCAATCATCAATTCCTCGTCTGCTCTAGGCGATAAGGCGCAATACGCTTTGTCATTTTCTCTATCCAATAGCAAACTTCCTGTTCCTTCTAAGAAAACATCGTCTTCTTCTGCCGAAGTATAATCTACAATTTGATTAATTTCAAAACCATCCTCTTCTAGAATATCTAGGATGTCTTCTCTTCTCTCGGCACGACGATTTTCGGCAAACATTGGATATAAAGCCACATCCCCACTTTCGTGAAAGGAAATCCAGTTGTTTGGAAAAATGCTGTCTGGCGTGCTTGGTTCTACGGTGTCTTCTACTACGGTAACGTTTACACCTGCTTTTCGCAATTTGGTTACAAACGTATCAAACTCTTTTTGAGCTTTGGCATTGACAGTTTCTGGCGAAAGTCCGTCGAGAACTTTTTGGTAATAATTATTTACAGTAGTTTGTTCGTTCATTCTGAAAGCTACTGGACGAATCATCAGTATGGAGTTGGTGGTTTGTTTCATTTTAATCTCTAATTAATGGTAAAGTTGAACAACGTAAAAGTCCTTCTTGTTTTGCAATTTCGGCATACGGAACTTCCTCAACGATAAATCCGTTACCGCGAAGCCAGTTGTTTAATCTTGTAAATTTTTGTTCAGAAACGACTATGTTATCATCAATAGAAAACACATTGGAATTCATATTATACATTTCATCTCGAGTGATGTGGAACAGATTTTCTTTGCCAAAAAGTTCTAGTAAAAAAACATAATCTGCTTCTTCACGGAAACCGCTTTTATAAATTATTCCTTTGTTTTTCCCAACGGGTTGAAAGCAACAATCAAGATGCAACGCATTGTCGCGAGCTTCTAGTTTTGATTTTACTAGGTCGAATTCTTTTACTTTTTTATTCGGAAATAATGCTTTGATAAAGTTTACCCCATGCATGTTTGTTCGCGCTGTGATATAATCTTTATAGTCTGAACCTTTATAGGTTCCGATGAAAATATAATCATTCCAAAGCATTACATCTCCGCCTTCGATATGCACTTCTTCGGGCGGACGAACTACTTTAGCTGTATTTATTTGGTCAATAACATATTGAATTGCATCTAGCTCTTCAGCTCTGTTGGGTAGAATATTAGCTATAATAAACACATCATCAATCACAAAACCAATATCGCGAGTAAAAATTTGATTGCAATTTTCAATCATTTCTGGTCTAAAAACCTTGATGTCATATTTTTGAAACACTTGATTAACTGCTCCCATCTCTTTGACCATATCCGCTTCGAGAGGATAACTTCCTGCTAAAATATGTTCTAATGATTTTGGGTCATACGCTTCATCGGCAGTTGGTGTTGGTCCATTATCTAATGCTGAACCAAGCACAACTGCTCGTAGTCGAGATGTTTCGTTTTTTATATTTAATTGTAGCATAAACTATTTTTGGTAATGGACAAATATAAAGAAAGCGTATCGAAAAATATATTATTGTGAATTTTTAGTTCGTAAATACCCATTTCATAAAAAAGTTTTTAAAAATGAAATGCTCTAAGTAATATCAAACTATTTGGAACATTTAATTACAAAATGATTTTTTCAAAATATTACCAAATAACAACTCTATTTTTTTTAGGCAAATACATTTTATCGCCTTCTTTTACATTAAATGCTTTGTAAAATTCAGGAATATTCATCAAAGGGCCATTAATTCTGAATTGTGCTGGCGAATGGACATCAGACATAATTTGTTTTGATAATGCTTCATCTTTTGCATGAACCATCCATGCATATCCATAAGCCAAGAAATATCGTTGCTCTGGCGTAAAATTGCTTATTTTTTCTTTGTTTTTATATTGAGTCGTTTTCTTGAAAGCTTCATAACCCATAACTACACCTCCTAGATCAGCAATGTTTTCTCCTTGTGTAGCATCACCATTGACAAATTTCCCTTTTAATGGTTCAAATTTGTTGAATTGTGCCACAATGGCTTTTGTTTTTTGAGTGAATTTTGCTTTATCTTCTGCTGTCCACCAGTCTTTCAAATTTCCTTTGTCATCATATTGACTTCCTTGATCGTCAAAACCGTGTGTGATTTCGTGTCCAAATGTAGAACCCCCAATTATACCATACAAAATCGCATCATCTGGCATTCTTCCCTCAAATCCCGGAACTAAAATATTACAGGCAGGAACGCAAATTTCATTATTACTCGGATTGTAATACGCATTATACGTTTGTGGATACATACCCCATTCTGTTCTGTCAACTGGGTTACCATATTTTTTAATCATATAATTATACTCCCATACATTGGCAGCCATGACATTTGCACA
>JAYVNT010000573.1:0-2665 GCA_043758285.1 Flavobacterium sp. | reverse complement strand
TTTATTTTTTTCAGCGTCTTGTAATGCTGCTGATTGTGTGCTTGTGTACATGCTTCTAAAAACATATTTCTGTTGATTCGCATTATATGTTGTAGGGTTATAATAATCTTCTGAACCCAATTTTAATTTATCAAAGATTAATTTACCAAAGGGTTCTACGGTAGTAAATATCAGGCGTCCGTTTTGTTGATCAACCGTTAAGCCAGGTAAAAAATCAAAAAAACCATCTCCACCCGCTTGTGGATCATTATTATAATTCAGTTTGTCAACATTAAAGACTTTTAATAAAGGCGTTTGATTTACATCATTTGAAGGATCCGCAGGATTATTGGGCGGAAATGCTGTTCCAGTTACTGGACTAATATAATTTATAGGTGATGGATCGGAATAGAGAATGTTAAATTTAAAATCCGCTTGTTGTAATTGATATGCACCTTGTATTTGATAAATGTTTTTCATCATCAAATTCCAAATAGGTTTCTGAACATTAGTCAAATTACTTTTTAACATTTTTAAGACCAAACTTTGTGATGATACAGTTTGATTAGCAGAAGTGGTACCAGTTACCACTGTAGCATCAACTCCATCGGTACCAAATTCTCCTACTTGATACACTTTATCACCAATAGTATATTGATAAGCAACTGCTAGTACTTCATCATTTGATAATTTTTGTTGTAAAGAAATATAACCCAATTGTGCGTTGTACGTAAACTCGTTTGAAGCCAATTTTCTAGCATTTTCAAGTTTTGAGTAATCTGTTCCTTCGTCAACTGCAACAAAATTATTAAATCCTTGACTCGAAGTTACTATATCTCTAATATTTGGATTCAATAATCCACCACCAGTAGTGATGAATTTTGGATCATATTTGTTATTTTTATTATCACTTGGCGAATCAGTGGGAGTTGTTAAAAAAAAGTTGTTAGTAGTATATTCCAACGGATTTACAGCTACAATTCGGCTATCGTCTGTAAAATTAGACAATCTCGATTCTCCTAAATCCTGAAGGGCTAATATGTTTCTTAGATTATTGCTGGTTGTACTTACACGGTTTTGCCTGTTGGTTACCCAAACTTCAATCCTCGTAATTTGTACTCTGCTTTGAATAAACGGATAATTTTTTAACGCATCATCATATTTGTTTCTAAAATATTGCGATAAAAAAAAGTGTCTTTCGGCATCATAATCTAAGGCATACAATTGAAAATCTTGAATGGTACCCCCACCTTGAGCCGTAACCGATTTGGTCTGTGATTTTTGCTCAGAAAAAACACCCGTTACGGTAGTTTTTCCAAACTGTAATTGGGCTTTTACACCAAACAAACTTTGTGCGCCACGAATCAAAGAATTAGAAAGTGGCATACTCACGTTACCTACCTCTATTTTCTGAATAATATCGTCTTCGGTTGGCGCATATTCTAACTTGATAAGATTTTGAAAAGCAAAAGTTGATTGGGTATCATAATTGGCATTTACACTCAATCGCGTCCCTACTTTTCCATTCAAACTCATGCTGATTCTTTGAGTAAAATCAAATGAAGTTTGGGATCGATTTCTTGGAGAAAAAGCAGGATTGTCTTGTTTAGTATACCTAACTCCTAGGTCCATTTCTACTGTTCCTGTTGGTTTTACATCAATGGTATTGGAACCAAAAATAGTTTCAAAAAAACTAGAATTAACGTAATATCGTGGCAGCAAATCTTTTTTCTTTAGTTCGCTTCCTTCTTTTTTACCATCAATAGCATCTGATTTTTCTTTGAAATATTTACGCATTGATTCGCGTAATACTAATTCTTCGTATTCTTTTGGAGTTAAAATAATTGGATAATTGATATTAAAACCTTCAAAAGTGCTAGAATATATATACCTGTTTGTAACTGGATCATAGGTGTAAGCGTTGACAATACTAGTCGGATTTTTAATATCAACTTTCCCTTTTGAATAACCCGTGCTGTCAATTACTGTTGGGGTAACTTGAGAAAAAACGGAAGCACTTAGTAGCAAAACTAACCCTAAGATTATTTTTTTTAAGTTTAAAATTGACTTTGTTTTTATTGTTGTTTCCAAGAATTATAAATTTTTTAATGCTTGTTTGATTAATGTTTCAACAGTTGCTTCTGGATTTTCTTTTATGATTTTATCAACCACTTTTTCAGCATTTTTTCTAATGTAACCCAAAACCTCTAAAGCAGCTAACGATTCTTCTCGAGAAATATTGTGTTGAGAGGTCGAAATTTCACTTAAATCGTATATTTTTAAAACTTTTTCTTTCAAATCCAAGATTACACGCTGTGCCGTTTTACTTCCAATTCCTTTTATGGATTGAATAGTAATTACGTCTGCAGTGGCAATAGCATTAATGATTTGTTTTGGGTCTAGTGATGACAACATCATTCTGGCAATACTCGCTCCAATTCCCGAAACCGATAGTAATAATTTAAACAATTCTCTTTCTGATTTTTCTACAAAACCAAAAAGAGAATGGGCATCTTCTTTAATTTGAAGAAAAGTAAACAATTTTATAAAATCGGAATTGGGAAGTAACGAAAAAGTGTGCAACGAAATATTGATATGATAGCCAACACCATTGCAGTCTATAACTACTTCGGTAGGTGATTTTTCAATTAATTTTCCTTGAATGTGTGCAATCATTTTTTACTAA
>JAYVNT010000572.1:0-2671 GCA_043758285.1 Flavobacterium sp. | reverse complement strand
AAACTTATTTATATATAATTACACCTATCCTATTAATTGTGAAATTCATTTTACAATTACTGCTGGTGGTATGATTAAACAATGCTACTTTACATTTGATATTTTAAAAGAAGGGAAATATGAAGTAGTCATACATACATCTTAAGCACTCAATTATTGAAATAACTAGTCACAAATTTCCCCAATTGCCCTGATTTATAATCCATCCCATTCCAAAACCCCTCCAAAACCCAACTTTCTAGCATTTCCAAGCTCTTGCAGCCCGCAAACGAGCTTCCGCCTCCCGCAAAAAAGCTTCCGTGGGCTTCCAAAATACTTCCGTGTCTTTCTTCTTCGCTTGCGGGTTCATCAAATGGTTTTCCATCTCTTCCGCAAGGACTTCCGCATACTAGATTAGTACTTCCGTGGGGTACTTTCAAGCATCCGCAGGATAGAAACTAGTTTCCCCCAATATGATAACATTTTTATAACAAAAAGTTTATAATTTATTAATCTTGATTAAATTTAATTTTTTTACTTTTATGCATATTAACCTTATAAATATATACCTAATGGAAAAACAAGAAGTAGACAGACTTTACAATTTTGCAGACAGTACCCTCGTAGTTAAGACACTAGAAAAAGTGGCGTTTATGGAGCGAGACAAACCTGAGTTTGAGGGTTATGGCATTATACCTATCATGGTTCAAGATTTGAAAAATGAAGTCATGGTGTTCTCAGAGACCATTACCGATATTGAAGCACTGGGCGACCAAACCCAAGTAACGGTTTACAAGGATGCTAAAGCCGAAGCAATTCGCACGGCTATTAGAGGTGTAATGTCTCGGGTGGTGTTATCATTTAAAGAAGGCAGTCCAAAGTATAAAAAGTTTGGAACGGATGCACTATCAAAACAAACTGATTCTGATTTGTTAATCACTGCCAAAAGAGTTGTTCGTGTAGGTACTGAATATTTGACAGAGCTTACCACTCGTGGTTTAACCGCTGGAATGCTGGATGCAATCACGGTTATGGCTAATGAATTTACCGACCTTATTATTGATTTAAAAATTGAAATTGGCGCCAGAGATGTTAAACAAGAAAGCCGCGTAGAAGCAGGTAATGCTATCTATACAACGCTGGTAAAATATACTAACACGGGACAATCTATTTGGGAAAGTACCAATGTAGCCAAGTTTAATGACTATATTATTTATAACACCGTTAGCGGTGATCCCGAGCCACCTACTTCTCCTACTCCTTAGTTGTTAAAAATAATAAACCGACATCAAATGATGTCGGTTTTTGTTTGCTATCATTTGGTTTTTTTCTAACTTAGCTTGACCAATCTTCAAAACCAAAAACAAAATGAGCAATTTTAATAAACAATACAAACAATATAGCGACGCTGATTTGTTAAAAATTATTGAGAATGCTACCAATTATCAACCCTTGGCAGTTATTGCTGCAAAAAAGATTTTGGACGGTAGAAATCTAAACAAAGCTGAAATTGAAATTGTAAAATCCTCAATAATTAAAGAAAGAGAGGAAAAGGAGACAAGGAAACAAAAGATTCAAGAATTTAAAAATAGAGTAAAAAGCACAGGGACTTCGGTACTCGATGCCCTAAACCCAATTCAGACTGACCAACAAGAAAGCGAGACACTTATTAAGATGATTTGTGGTGTTTTTGGAATGATTTTTTTATTTCACCTCGCGAGTCATTTTGGAACCATTCGCTACATGTTTTCTGAAATAGAAGCAAAATGGAATTTAGACACTGCCTTCTATTTCTTGCCTTTCATAATGCTACCCATCGCTTTATTTTTATTTTATAAACGCAAAAAAATTGGCTTAGCCCTTTTGATTATTTTCTTGACCTATACGGCGGTTCATATTTTTGGAATTTACCTTTTAACACTAAATAGAAGGGCTTCCGGAATTCCAGCCATAAATAATACTCTTTATCCAAAAACTCAAATTGCCACACAGTTATTGACATTTGTATTTTATGCAGGTGCCTTATATAGAATCTGTCAAGCAGACATCAGAAAAATGTTTAATGTTAGTTTAAAACAAATACTACTACCCATAGTAATTACTGTAGTGCTTTCGGTTATGATTGCCTACAGAATTCTGTTGTTTGAATTGTAAAAATTAACGATTTACAACTTAAATATAAAACTCTCGCTCGGTTTCACACTCAGCTGTATCGTTCCTTTGCCATCAGTTACTTTTAGCTGTACCGTGCTACCGTAAAGCTGGTCTTTTATGTTGTACAAACCGTCGGCTAGTTTCCATGTTGCAATGACATCGGTGGGTATTTTTAACTCAAAATTGCTGGTCGTTACCCAGGAGAAATTCACCACTACAATCAGTTTTTCTTTTGCCGTGTATCGTACATAAGAATACAATCCCGCATCATATTTCTTTGTTTCATTCCTGTTAATGGTTTGTATCTCTTGAAATTTGCCCATCAAAGCATCACTTTTTATGGTGAAGTTTAGCAAGCGTTTGTAAAAATCGCGTAAGTCAGCTTCGCTTTTGGATAGTTGTCCTCCGTCAAATTTACCGCCATTCATCCACCGTTGGTGGTGCGGAACGCCCACATAATCAAAAATAGAAGTGCGAGAATGCGTTCCAAAACCAGCATTCTCTTTACCATCTTCGCCTACTTCTTGACCAAAATAAA
>JAYVNT010000571.1:0-2678 GCA_043758285.1 Flavobacterium sp. | reverse complement strand
ATAATCATTTTTTGAAAAAATAAATTTTTTTTTGCCTCCACAATCAAAATGCCATCTTTTTTTAGGTGGCTGTTTTACTTTAAATAGTTATATCTATTTTTGAAAAAGTTATAAAATATTCATCAAAAAATATTTTTTTTGATTTTTTACAAAAAAATATTTGTGCCAACTTTTCAAACATAGTAATTTTGAATCAGAAATAATGAACAATTTATATACTTCATTAAACAGTCGCAACGTTTGATACATTGTTTCCCCGCTTCTGCCAAGCACCGCTCTTTTTAAATACCAAAAATTACATTCCGCAATTCGCCACAGTTTAAATTTTTTCCATCGAAATCTTTAATTATTGTGTGTTATGAATAAGCTAAGCATTTTAGGCTTGATGATATTGGTATGTCTTTCAGCCAGCTCTTTTGCACAAACTATCACTGGAAACGCCAGTTTTTACAACGAATTTTATAACGGTCGCCTTACAACTACCGAAGAAGTATATGACTCAGGATTAATGACGGCTGCCTCGCAACGTTACGACTTGGGTACTTACCTAAAAGTTACCAATACTGATAACGGAAAGGCTATTATCGTTCGTATGAACGACCGTTGCCACTGCGAAAACTTGGGTAGAATGATTGATTTATCAAGAAAAGCTGCTGGAGACTTAGATATTTTGCGTAGCGGACACGGTAACGTAAGCATAGAACCCGTACCAGCATGGCAACAAGAGCAATTGACTCGTGTTTTTTTGGCTCAAAATGGTAGCAAATATCCAAAGTTGATTCAAAGAATTGAAAATAAAACAACTGGTTATTACCTGTCGGCTTCAAATTCTAATGAAAAACCATCGAGTAGCGAGGGAATGTGGAAGAAATTCAGTGTACGTAAATGGGGCGTACAGGTTTCTGCCCTTACCGATACCGAAAATGTAAATGGCGTAAAAGATGCCTTAGTAAAACAACTGAATGTAGCCCGTGATGATATTTACGTAATGGTATCGCAACGCAACGGAAAGCCTTTGTATAGAGTAATTGTTGGTAAATATAATAGCATTGATGATGCCCGTGCAGCCGAAAAATTAATGAGTGATAGGGGCTATCCTGGTATTATTCAGGAACACATTTAATTAGTTGATAATTGATAGTTGATAGTTTTTGTTTTATTATAATTTCCCTTTATGCAATTCTCCTAAGCTATTTAAAATCAAGTAGTTAAATGCAGTAAACAGTTAAAAGAACGCCAAGTACCTAAAATTAAGTAGTTAAAAACAAGCCAAGTAATCTAAATGTAAGTAGTTAAAAACAAGCCAAGTACCTCAAAAAAGTAGTTAAAAATCCTAAGTAAAAGTACCGCATACTTTATGCAATTTGCCTAAGTTAAAGTTATCAATTTATTTAATACCAGTCTTGTGCGTTCGCCTAAGTAAAAGCCCCATCCAAAGCAATTTGGTGGGGCTGTGTTGTTTAATCTTGATTTGCTTCTGTTCTATCTTATTTCACTTCCAACACATAATATGCCGCCTGATTTGGTTGGCGTTTTATGCCTTTTATTTCGGTAACTAAGCGGTCGTCATCGCAAACAACTACAATTTTATTGGCACTCAAAACGGCGATGTCTTCGGCTTTGTGGTTGAGGTTAATTGCTTTACCTTCTGTGTCTTTTAATAGGGTGTAAGGCTTGTTTTTCAAAATCTCGTCTTCGGTAGCTACCCAAATGTACGCTCCAATGTTTTCGCCTTTTTCGTAAGTTGTTAATAAATAAAAACGTTTATGAAAATGGTCGTATTCGATACTTGCTACGCCCGAAGGACTCGTTAGCGTATTATCAACACTTTCAGGAACGAAGGTATTGACCAAAGAAAAATCACCCGAAAAGCTAATTTTAGGCACTCCGTTCTTCCATTGCGTGTAATACTCTACTGCTATAATTTTGCAGATGTATTTAAAATCATCATACTTTTTGCCTTCTTCACGCACGGCAAAGTACAAGTGAGTATCAGAAATGGCAAAACCTTCTACTTTAAAATAAGGCATGCCATTTGGGAAATCTACATTCCTTAATACCTTTGACAAAATTGGACGAAGTGAAACTGAGTTTTTGGCTGAGTCTTCTAATGATAAAACTTGCGGATTACTTTCTTGACCCGTTGCCCAATAAAAAATAGTATTAAAGCCATCCCACTCTTTACTGCCCTCTTCTACCCGGTCGAATGCACTAGAAAGAAAAGTGATTTTGCCATCAGGCGTAAACGCCATGTCTTCATATTTTGTGGCAGACTTAAAGGCTTTTGTTGCAACATTTTCTGGTTGTTTTTCGGCTAAAAAATCTTCTGTGGAGTTCCAAGAAAATACGGCTGTGAGGTCATTGGGCATATCTTTGTCAATAGCCATAAATACTTTTTGTCCATCGAAACCAATGGCAGAAGCCTCACACCAAACAGGTTTAGCACTGGTAGCAATGGCAAGGTCATAACCAGTTAAAAAACTTTCTTTTTGGATTGTAAGTATCTGATTATTAGTGCTTAACTTAGAGGTTGAACATTGATAAAAAAGAAAAGAGATAGCAAAAAGGCTAATAATTTTTGATGATTTATTCATGGGTTAAACTATTGGTGTGGATGAAAAAGAACGTAAAATTACGATAAGATTTTGGCTTTAGTAGTAGAAAATCCATTAATAGAG
>JAYVNT010000570.1:0-2680 GCA_043758285.1 Flavobacterium sp. | reverse complement strand
TAAACTGTACTAATTATTTAATTTAATTTTTTTTATAAGATGACAAAATCGCTATCAGGGGAACAACAAAAATGGGAAACCATTTATGAAAAATACAGTGCCATCATGTATGGCATTATATTAAAATTGGTACCTGAAGTAACAGTAGCGGAACAAATACTAAGGGCTGCTTTTTTAAGCCTTAAGACAAAAAACATTATTTCGGTACATAATATTGTACTTTGCAGCCCGATTCTAAAATACACTTATACTTATACTTTAGCTGAGTTGAAAAACCGCAATATAGTACCTAAAATTGAAAATTTGTCCGGTGATACAGTTTTAAATATGCTGGTCACCGGACAATTTATCGCAACTGATAAAGGATTAAAAGCGCGAATTGATGGTTAGAGAGGAATAAAAAAATGAAAAACAAATTTGATACCTCTATTAAAATATTTGTTTGTAAATTGAAGATCTTAAAAATTTTTGAAAACTCTCTCTACATTAAATTCTAACACGTGGTAATTAATTCAAACACAAACTTTGTATCCAAACCTATTTTGTAAAACTTTAAATTGATAATGAAATGGGAAATTTATTGTATATTATAGCCGTAGTCATGGTCATCGGCTGGGCAATCGGATTTTTCGCCTACGGTGCAGGCGGCATTATTCATGTTTTGCTTGTAATTGCCATAATTACAATATTAATGCGCGTTATAAGTGGACAAAAACCAGTTTAAAACTTTTTTTAAAATTAAAATCAAATCATCATGCAAAATTCAAATGAAGGTGGAAGTCAATTAGGTTCTATTATACTTGGTGCAATGGCAGGTGCAGCACTCGGTATTTTATTTGCTCCCGATAAAGGTAGCAAAACGCGTGACAAACTTGCTAATAACGCTTCAGATCTAGCTCATGAAGCTATACAAAGATTGAAAGACGAAGTGAGTATGTTACGTAATAAGGCTGATAGATTGGAGAGCCAAGCAAAAGACAAAATTTCCGAAGTGGATCATGCTGCTAAACAGAAAATGGACGGTATGAAACACCAAATTGAACAGAACAAACATCACATTTAAGACAAGTTTGATTGTATTAAAGTGTTTTAGTAAACTATTAAAACAAGCAGCATTTTTTCTAAATTTGTTTGTAAAGTGCGCGGTTATGGTTTGCGCTTTTTAGTGTTTTAAAGTTGTTATCATTTTTTTTTAAATAAAATAACAATCCGAAAGTCAATTTTAAAGCGCAAACCTTACTCACAGTTTTATGTATTAAATTCCATTAACCAATACTTTAATCAATATGCAAGAACTGGCAGATATAGAAGTGCTCACCGAAAGAATCACCAATCTGATAGGCATTCATTATGAATTAATAAAACTTGAAGCTACTGAACGTTCATCCGAAATAGGCTCTAGTTTTGTCAGTTATTTAGTTATAGGACTGATAGGATTTTTCCTTGTTTTCTTTTTCAGCCTATTTGCCGGTTTTTGGCTTTCAGCACGTATGAATGATTCGTATTCCGGATTTGGTATTGTAGCAGGATTTTATTTTTTACTTTTTCTGCTATGTATTTTGTTCAGAAAAAATATGATTGATAAACCAATTCGAGAAAATCTCATAAAAAAAATACTCCCATCCATTAAGTAAATTTATTTTTAGCTTAAACCGGATTGAAAATAACATTTATAATATCGGATTTTTTTACTTTATATAAAAATTAATAATGGCAAATACCTATAACTCCGCACATGCTCAATTAATATCGCGCATCGAGCAGCTTAAAAGTAATAAAATAAGTGAAGAACAAAGGATTAGAAGCACGGTTAAAGAATTGACTGATAACTTTAGTCCTGCCTCAATTATAAAAACAGCTATTCACGATTTAGCTACAGACAGCAGGGTGCACTATGATTTGACTCGAATGACTTTATTTACCGGCACTAATTACGTCTTAGATAAATTAGTCGGCAAAAATAAACCAATAAAAGATATCGTGAACGCAATTATTGCAGAAAAATTATCAGATTCATCTTCCAAAAATAACGGTTCATTTATAATTCCTATTGTAGCAGAATTCATAGTTAATTTATTTCATCATAGGTCGAATAATAGTGAACGGTAGTGAAAAAATAATAGAGCTATTTTTTATTTAATCAAATAAAATTCCACGGCATTTTTTTATTTTTACGATAATTGATACATTTGTTATATTTAGTCGATCATTTAGTTAATTTTATTTTTCTAACTTTTAAATTAAAAATTTTTTTAAATGCAAAAGGAAATGAATAAAACTCCGAATCCAAAAACAATAGAAAGTGACAATAATGATTTTCCCGGCTATCCCGGTTATCCGCCGAGTGAAGATATCTATAACCATGATAAGGAAATAAAAAACGGCCCGCACGGTTCCATTATGGAAAACGATGAACCGAATGTAATAGCCGAAAATTTGAACGAAAAAAGTTTTATGGATGATGTATCGGGTGATGACCTTGATGTACCGGGTTCAGAATTAGATAATGTCCAAGAGGAAATAGGAAGTGAAGATGAAGAAAATAATTATTACAGTATTGGCGGAGATAACCATGATGACCTTGAGGAAGATAAAGGCGATTAAGTCTTAGTGTTAAAAGAAGAATTTAATTTATTATCATGCAATTTCAAAAAGCAAGCGTACTAATCAAGTACAAACC
>JAYVNT010000569.1:0-2682 GCA_043758285.1 Flavobacterium sp. | reverse complement strand
TGGGTCAATATTGATAATGTGTCCTTCCATAGGTTTCTTTTAAACAAATTTAAAGAAATTAGGGCGATTAAAGAATTTGCTTTCCAGCATAGTGTTTTTGAGTAGAACTAGTGGTTTGAGAATAGAAAGCAAACTATTTTAACTCTGTTTCTGATGAAAATACAATTAGTTGTTTAGTTCCCCTATTCCCACAGCCATTGATGGAAACTATACAGAAAAGGAAGTCAGGTTAGTTTGAAAGTAACTAGTATACTGTTTAGGGATTTGCACTCCGAACTGTTTAGTCCTCTGCGGGAGACCATATGGAAAAGGAATACACCTACAGTGTTGTCGCTGAATAAAGCATAGCTAAAAGCCCCGGTATACTTAAATGGCAGGGCTTCTTTGTTTTACCAATGTCTCAAATTTTTAGGGGGCTTTCAGCTATACGTCATAATGTTACAAGCTGGCCTTCTGTCCACCGAGTAGTTGAAACGCTTTACTGTCAACGGTTTTAGTGTCTGCTGTGCAACTGATTTTTGTCTGTCGTTGGGTTGTGCGGTTGCGTATTTTTTATTTTCAGAAGGGGGGGAGATTTTTTTTAATTCAATTTTGTCTGGGCTGGAGAGGTGGAAGCTCTTTTGCAAGCTTTGGTCTGTGCTTGGGCTTGTGTGGCTTGCAAATGTGCTTACACCTGTGGGCTGATTTTTCATTTCTCCCAAATTACACTTATTGAATAATTGTATGACTTCACAAATAAACAATACTCAAAAAATTGTGAATCAGGTTCATCATCGCTTCTCATTCTTAACCAGTCCGATTTCCAAATTTGTTGTTTGGATTCATCACCAGTATAAATTTTCTTGGTAGTGAACATTTCGTATGCAACTGAACCAGTCGGTGGTGGCTTGTCTCTTTCAAATTCTAAAAAGTAACGAAAATCTTCTGACGGTTTCCACCATTTCATTTTGTTGTCTTTGCAGTAAACAATAACAACAGGATGATTGCCTCTTTTTACAAATTTCAAAATTGCTGCTGTCTTACTTACTTGAAAGCGGTTTGACAAATGTTCAATTACATCGGGTCCAAATTTTTTTCGTTCACACTCTTTGTAAAAAACTTCTGATGGCATTAAGAACTCTGCGGCAAATTCATTTGCTTCTGTTTCCTTTGGTCCAGCTTTATACCAATTCATCATGTCCTCTTCGGTGTCGGTGAAAACTGGTTGCAAATGTCTGTGCATCTCGTAATGTCCAAGTTCGTGTGCTGCTGCAAATCGTTTTCTTGTTTCAAAAGGTATTTCAGAGTTTACATGGATTATTGATTTCCCATGATAGGAAACAATTTCCCCGTCTTTGCCTTCAAGCGGAACTTCTTCGTAAAATGCTTTTCTGCCTAAAATAATTTCGGCAAGTGGAAATTGAGTTGGGTCGTCAAGACCACACTCATCCAAAACACCTTTGGCAATTTGTTCGGCTTTAGAAAATTTGAAAATCATTTCTTTCTCTTTGCTTGTTCTTCAAGAAATTTCAAAGTGAAATGCTTTACCAAAATTTTCTTGATGTCGTCTTGACTAAGTTTCTCAATGTTTCTGAAACTCATTGTCAATTCTTCTTCTCTTACTAACTCAGGTAGTGAAAAGTCAATCTTGCTCAATAAATCATCAACCCATTCAGATGCCTTTTGTTTTGCTTCTTCTGACGATAACATTTCTTCCTTTGTTTTCTCTGCTTCAATTTGCATCTTCAATCTTTTCAATCTTTTCATTCCATCACTAATAATTGAATCAACATCCAAACCTTCAGCCGACAAAAACTCTTTAGCTTTTTCCTTATCCGATGATACATGTTCAACTGTTGACATGACAAATCTTATAAAGTCCGCTTTATTGTATTTTGAGTTGTTGCTCATAATTACTATTTTTTTATGTCGTATTTTTTTGCTGCTTTACCTCGGATTGTAATTAACCGCCTCATGCCGTTATCAAATTCTACTGGTGTCATGTTGAACTCTTCCATTATTTCTGCCCGTTTCAATCCAAAACCCGAAATTCCTAGAAAGATATTTTCAACTATGGTATCGCCCTTTACTTCTGATTCTATGTAGCTCATTATCTCTTTGAAATCAATCTCTTGGTCAAAGAATACTTCTGCATGAGGCAAAATGGAATCTAAGAATGGTGCCGAATCGTCTTCCTCCTCATTTTCATTTTCGTAGGCAAAAACATTACTGGAAGTTTGATTCTCTGCTGAGACCAAATCGTTACTTACTAATGAACGAATGACATGTTTTTTCAAATACTCAATTAATGAACGCTTTGATGGGTCATGTTTCTCAGGATTTTTAAGGTATCTTCCAATTGCCTCAAAAACATAATCGTCTATTTCTTTACCTGAAAGAAATGTCGCTGTTCCATCGCCTCTAAACCAACCCTTTTCCTTCACCAACTTACGGGTGTAGGATTGCAGGCGAAGAATTATCTCCTCCCACTCAACATTCGTTATTTCTGTATTCTGATTAGTCATTAATTAACCGGCTCATACCTTACTATGCTACCAAGGTAGAATTTTTTGCAGCCACCTGCAAAAATAATAGTTGAACTAACATAGATAGGTATAATCAATAATTTTTATAATGAAAAAAGAAGAACAAAAAAATGAGCATGGCAAACATGTTCTCCAACTTACCATCAATAGTAAGCAG
>JAYVNT010000568.1:0-2685 GCA_043758285.1 Flavobacterium sp. | reverse complement strand
TTCTAATGCTTGTTTTCAGTAATTAGGCAGTTTTTAATTCTTGTTGTCCGGAACTAATTTCACTCATAATTATTTCCAGTCGCTTGTTCATTTTTATATCTTTTTCTACCTTTCTACGTAAAATTCCTTTACAAGCCAATGGACTTAAATATAATTTTTCAGGAACATTTTCGTTTTGAACAACCTCTTGTAAATTACTTTCAATAACATCATTAGGAGATGCAGAAGTATTCAAATAAAACGAATGATTAATTTTGATTACCGTTCCTAATAAAAATAGTTCAGTATTCAAGTTGTTTTTAGAATGAGGTATCACTTTTTTCCATTCATCGCTGTAAAATGAATGTGAAGTATTGAAACTTTCCTTTATTCTACTTCCAATCCATTTAATCACCGGCACAGCCCACGAGTTACCAATAGACTGATAACGTGTTGTATCCTTATTGCCTTTAACAAGTGTATAATTGTCAGGCATTCCCATTAAACGTTCGCATTCTAAAGGTGTTAATCTCCTTAGTCTATCATTTTGTGCTATATATAAAGAACCATTATAAGCAGCAGCATTACCATTCCATTTTGTTCCATAAGCGGCATAAAGACAATCGGTATATTCTCTAAAAACTTCAAACTTTGATCCATTCTTATAGAACACCTTTGCACTATTTGTTTTTAATGGTGGTTCAATTTCATTAAACAAATTTGGCATAATTAACTTTGTATTTGAACTATCATTGCATCCTTTTTTGGAAACATCAAGTTTATCAAGTTCAAAAAGAATTTTATTTGGTTGAAAATCTTTGCCACCGGCAAGGACATATAGTCGTTTTCTTTGTTGTGGTAATCCAAAATGTTTAGCATCCAAAACACGCCATGCTACATTCCTCAGCGGACCTTCTAAATAGCCCGCCTTAGACCACTTTGTAACCTTAATTTCATCATCAAAACCAGCTAATCCGGCGATAAAATTCCCAAATGCATTTGTGCGGTCGTTTAACACACCTTCAACATTTTCCCATAAAACTATAGTAGGCTTTTGTTTTTTATTAATTCTAACCTTGTCAATGGCATTAGCAATTTCAATAAATGTAATTGTAAGTTGTCCACGTTCGTCTAAAAGACCATTTTTCCAACCGGCTAATGAAAATGCTTGGCAAGGAGTTCCTCCACAAAACAAATCAGGAGCATCAATTTCTTCATCAAGTATCATTTGCGGTATATTCAACATATTGCCAATATTCGGAACGTCAGGATAATGATGTTCTAATACTTTTGATGGAAATTCAGCAATTTCTGAACTCCATAATTGATTAAACCCAAAAGGCAAAAAAGCCAATTGTGAGGCTTCTATACCCGAACAAACACTACCAAAATTTAGCATAGAATATGTTTGTAAATGTAATTTGCAAAGTTACAAAGTTTTCAAGTTATTACGGAAACTTAAAATAGAGTTAAGTCTTATTTCTTTGGCAGAGCAGTGTTTAGAACGTCTCGCCATTTTTTTATGTCATACCACCCACAACCAACACAACCTTCTTCAGCCGCTTTTCCGGTTTTAGGTACGTCTGCCGGCCATTGTTCCCCGCCTTGATAAAAGAAATTTATACCAAAGAGTTTACCTCTAACATCAGTTTGAAAACAATTTCTACATACCTCGCGCTTATGTTGATTTCTTTGGTTGTCCAATAATTGAAATTTTGCATTGATTTCAGCAGCAGGCATATCATCCGGGTTTTCAGCCCGCGTTGCCTCATCCCATCTTATTTCAGGGAATTTATGGTCTGGTAGTAATCCATGTTTGTTTGCTTTAGTTAATTCGTAGATATTAGTTGCACCTAATTCAGCGATTGCTCTTGCCTTAAATTTTATAGACATAACTTCATATCCCGTAGAACCGCCTTTTGGAATTGGAACAAGCAAAATATGTGTGCAATTTTCTTCTTTGCCAACTACTTTACGATTTGTATCAGTTGCTAATGTATATCCGAGTTCTTTAATATCCTGAATTCTTCTTGCAAAATTTGGATTTTGAGGTAAATCATATTTCGCACTATTCCATTTTAGGTTTAAAAGTTTATCAAAAAACTCTTTTGTTGTTTCCCTACCAGCCATTTCATCACCCCATCTTTTACTTTCCACAAGTATAAATTCTGAAATTGATTGTTTAGAAAAGAAAGGATAAATGTCGTTAAGATATTTAACTAATGCCTCAGGTTTTTCAATCGCTAATCCGGTTCTTCTATAAGAGTAAGGAATAGACCCTTCCCAAATAAATCCATCTTCTTGCGTTATTTTAACATCAACGTATTTTTCTGAAGCTTTTCCATGACCTCTGAATTGTATAACAATAATATTTTTATTGTTTAGTAATTTGTTAAAATCAGCTATTGTTATATCCATTATAAGGTTTGATTATAAATAATAAAGGTAGCACAAGAAAATCTGACTCGCAAATCCTGTGTTGTTAACAATATTTATTTATTAAAATATGGCAATTTATGAATTAACAAAATTAAAATATAACTCAGAAAGCGCAGAAATTTTTAACTTCCTTACCAATATTAAAAATTTATAGGCCAGGTAGAAATATTGTGAATATCATACAAACAATTGATTATTTCAATCATAAGAAAGTCACTATCAAATTAAAGGCGAAACGGCAACCGATAAATAAAACATTTACCGGTT
>JAYVNT010000567.1:0-2687 GCA_043758285.1 Flavobacterium sp. | reverse complement strand
TTGTTTTAGGGTTTCTATTTTTTCGCAGGCGCCTTCGATGTTGTGGCTGCGGAGGTCGTGGATGAGGGCGGTAACTAGGGTGTTGTCTAGTCCGGCATCTTTAATATAATCTTTGAGGAATACTAGTTCTTGAACCAGTGCATCGGCTTCGTCATAAAGACTTTTGGTGATGGCGAGTTGTTGCTGGGTGATTACGAACTTTTTTTCTACGGTTTTGATGGCTTCTAGTTTAGCTGTATAGCTGGCTTTGAAGGCATCGTTGAGTTTTGGGTAGCGTGCTTTGATGGCAACTGCATCGCGGGTGAAGTTTGCTAAAATAATATCGGCTAGTGGTGTGTATTCTTCGAGTTTGATTGAAAATGACATAATATTTATATTAAAGATTAGTATTATTTTTTTTTAGTCAGACACCGTTTATGTGACGCCAGACACTGTTTATATTGTTCCAGACCTCGTTTATGTGACGCCAGACTTCGTTTTGGCATTCCAGACACCGTTTATGTTATGCCAGACTTGGTTTATGTTATTCCAGACACCGTTTATGTGATGCCAGACTTCGTTTATGCTATTCCAGACATCGTTTATGAGGCATCAGACTTTGTTTTGGTTTTTTATTGTTGTTGGCATGGGTTGTAAATCGAGGTATCGGGGTTGTTTTTTATATTTTTGTACATTCAAATATATAATATTGTTGCGACCATTTCATTTTAATTTTCAATGAAGTTGTAGTAAATTCCATTAAGCATAATTTATGACCTGCGTTTTCTGATGTCGATAATAATTTCAAACAACTGTTTCCGTTTTCATAGTAAACAATTGGGAATTCCAAATTAACTATTTGACTGCAAGTATGTGGATATGGACTTATTAATGCACCAACAGGAATTGACATAATTTTATTGTTATTTGCGTCTAAAGATACTTTTATATGAAATGAATTAGAATCGCAAGGATTAAGTGTAGTTAAATCTTGAACTTCTGTAACTGTTGTTCCTGTTACATCTAAAATTGTACGTTTAGTTAATGTCCAATTTCCGATTAAATCATTTGAATTTGCTTGTATGTTTCCAGTTGGACAATCACATACTACATTTTGGCTAGGATTAGTAGAGCTTGAAGAATTTGAACAAGATTGTAAAAGTGTAAATCCTATAGCAAGAACTACAAGGAATTTGGTTAGGTTGTTTTTCATAATGTTTTGTTTTGGTTGTTAGAATCTCTACACTACTACTTTAGAAAAGAAACTATACGAAGAAAAAGAAAAAAAATGATTTAGCAAAAAATATTAATAAGAATTTTTTGGTTTTTATTAACAATGTATAGACAATAGTGAATGGTGAGTGAATAGAAGGGATTATAAATGAGATTAAGAAGTTTTTTTGGTTTATTAAAAACCCCCGATTCATATTTGAATTGGGGGGTTTGTGATTATCTGTTTTTAAGTACCTGAAGTAATTTTTCATTAATAAAATAATTACTCTTTCCAATTTTGACTTTGGTTAAAAACTTATTTTCATCTTCTGCTAAAGCATTGAGATACGTTCGTGCTGTATGACGATGAATTTTGAGTTCGCGTTCTAAAAAATCATACTTTGTATAAGGATGTTTAAATAGGGTGTTTATCAAATCATGACTATAAAATTTATGATTCTTTCTAATTTTAATTTTATAATCATCCATTAAATTTTTAATATTATTTACAACTACAATGGTGTCTTTTGCCGTCAACTCTACCCCTTTTAACATCCATAAAATCCATTCTTCCCAATTATTATCAGTTCTAACTTCTTGCAACAATCTATAATAATCGGGTTTGTTTTTTATAATGTAACTACTCAAATACAAAACAGGAATGTCTAGTAATTTTTGGTGTACTAAAAACAACATATTTAATATTCTACCCGTTCTACCATTGCCATCATAAAATGGGTGAATAGTTTCAAACTGGTAATGAACAATTGGCATTTTTATCAATCCATCAATATCATGGAAGTTAGGCGTATTTATATAAATTTCTAAATTATTGAGTAAATCTACAATCTCAACATGATTTTGTGGTGGCGTAAAAACAACTTCTTGTGTTTTTGGATTTTTTAATACTGTGCCTGGAACTTTTCTTATTGGATGATTTGGTGACACAATTTCTTGAATTTTTTTTATGTCATTAATAGTTAAAATTCCCTTCTGCTTAATTATTGAAAAACCAAGTTTTAACGCTTTTGCATAATTTTGTGCTTCTTTGGCTGCTTGTGACACATTTTCAAACGCTATTGATGATTGATATAGTTCATCATCAGTAGTTACAATATTTTCAACTTCATTACTGTCTTTTGCTTCTTGTAATGAAATAGTATCAATAAGTATTTGAGAATTTGGTATTTTTTTTATTTCCCCTCTCAGTTCTCCTAAAGCTCTGCTTGCAGCATTTAATGCCTTCAAAATTTTTACATTTTCGGCATTATAAAGTGGTGGTAACGGCACTACCTTAAATTCTTCAATCATTATACTAATTTGATTTTATTGTATAAAAAATATTTATTTTTATACAGGTTTGCTTTTCATGTATAAAAATACTCATTTTTTATACACGTTTACTTTTCGTGTATAAAAAATACTCGTTTTTTATACACGTTTTTTTTTGTGTATAAATGTTAGTATAGGCACTAATAATTGTTGAAACAAGGGTA
>JAYVNT010000566.1:0-2696 GCA_043758285.1 Flavobacterium sp. | reverse complement strand
GATTAGCCGCCCTTTTGCCCTCACACAAAATCCAGCGGAGTCCGTGTAGGTGTTAGCGCATATGCAGAACAGCGGGGGAAGTAAAATTACTATGAAAGTTAATAAATTCAATGCTTTCCAATGAATTTTATTTGTTTCAAAACCAACTAATAGCGCTTTAAATTCATCTAACCAAGCATTGGTTCTTTCAATTACATCTGCATTTGTATAACAAATGATATTTACATCAAATCACTCTCTACACCTTGTATTAAGCCCTGTGAAGCGACGCGAGGGATTTTCAAAACATCCCACACAATAACCTAACGTATCACTACAATTTTTTTCGTCATGCTCTTGCCATTATTGCAAACAACCTTAACAAAGTAAATACCTTCCGTAAAGTATTGTAACTGTAGTATGTGTGATTTAGAAGCACACGGTTGAACTAGTAAAACTCTACCTGAAATATCTGTAAGAATAATACTTTTAAATTCATCCTTACATGTAATAGTCAGTATATCACTGGTTGGATTTGGGGCAACGGAAAATGATTTGTCTTCATCTAAGTCCACAACCCGTGTCGCTATACTCGTATTAATATATCCTAACATTAATTTTACCCATTCGGTATATTGCATTCCCGAGGGATGCAACCCATCACCTGCTACCAATGCAGGCTGAGCAATACCCATTCTTGAAATCGGAGTGATGTCAAAATAACGAATATGCAAACTATCCGCAACATGTTTATTCGCAGCATTGTATTTATCAATCTCCTGGCTAATAAAGGTTTGGTTTCCTGTACTTTGTCCATAAGGGGTATAGGCATAATCGGGAATTGAAACAACAAATACATGACTTGTATCTCCTCCAGCATAACGAATAGCTGAATCAAGCAATTGCGGAAACTCGTTCAAATATTGTGAAAACGGGCTACCCTGATATTGATTATTTACACCTATCAGTAAAGAAACTAAACTATAATGTTGTTGTTGCAAATTTTTATTAGTTATTGCGTTAATTAAATTGTCGGTTCTCCAACCTGTGGTGGCAATAATACCCACCGTGTCTATAACAACTCCTCTTAATGCTAAAGAATCCATTAATTGAGCAGGCCAGCGCTCATTAGTTGCCACACTTTGCCCAATGGTATAAGAATCGCCTAATGCCAAAAACCGAACAGGGCCGTTTATCTGCAGTTGCTGAGCATTTGAAATAAAAGGAAATAGGAATATGTATATTAGTTTTTTCATCTTAATAAGATATACGAATTAAAACTTAATTGGGTTTAAAAAAGTGGTAAATAAATAAACCTCTAAAATGTTTTTTTAGAGACGAACCCACGAAAATTAGGTGCTTCTAACAATTGTATTCAAATAAGAGTCATTTCAAACTATGCTAAAAAACGCGATAAAAGCAAATGGCAAGTGGCAAATGCCTTTGGCAATTAAGAGCTTGAATGAATTTTTAATAAATAATTTAATTAAGTCATCTTTATAAATCGGAAAAATTTGGAATACAATTCCAAATTTTTCCGATTTTTTAAAACCATTTTTGCGTCACCATACTTCTCCAATTAATCACATCGCAGTTATCACTTCGCTTTTGAGCTAATTCTCCCGCATATATTAATACTGATTTTTCCTCGCCACTTAATTTTTTCCAATAATTAATATTTTTGAAAAAATCACTTCCAATGCTTTTACTTGATTTTATTTCGATGGGAAATAGTTTTCCAGCATTATCAATAATCAAATCTATTTCATTACCTGTTTTATCTCTCCAATAGTACAAATTAATTGGTAATGCGCTATTAGCGCGATTTTTAACAAACTCTGTTATAACCATTCCTTCAAATAAATGCCCTCTAATAGAATGAGTTGCTAATTGATTTTTGTCTCTAATACCCACTAGCGAGCAAACCAAAGCGGTATCATAAAAATAAACTTTTGGTCGTTTTATTATTGTTTTATTGAAATTTTTATAGTGAGGTTTTAATAAATAAATAATAAAACTGCTTTCCAAAATACCAATCCATGATTGTATCGTTTTAACATCAACCCCTACTTCACTTGATAAGGCACTACTGTTTAGCTCTTGCCCGTTTCGTCCCGCTAATATTCTCACAAATTTATCAAACACAATTAAATCAGTTACATTTTTTAATTGCCTTACATCCCTTTCTATATAGGTTCTAATATAATTAGGGCACCAATCAATGGGAGGGATTTTTTGATCATAAATAGGAGGATAAAACCCTTTAAACATGAGCTCATCGTCGGTCTTGGGCAATTTTTTCGCAATGGCTAATTCTTCCATACAAAATGGGAGTAAATTCAAATAGCCAATTCTACCAGCTAATGTTTGCGAAATGTTTCCTTGTAATAAAAAATTATTAGAGCCTGTTAAAATAAATAAGCCTTTGGTTTTAGTATTATCTAAAACCTCTTGTAAATAAGAAAATAATTCGGGAACCCGCTGCACTTCATCTAATATAGCACCTTTTGAGTAAGTGTCTAAAAAACCTCTAGGGTCATATAATGCAAAGTTTCGTGTATCTGGGTTTTCTAACGACACATAAGGTTTATCCTTAAAAACTTGTTTAACAAGCGTTGTTTTACCCGACTGCCTGGCGCCTGTAACAGCAACCGCTTTAAATTTTTTAGCTAAATCCTGTAATTTTTTATACGCGATGCGTTCTATCATAAAACAAA
>JAYVNT010000565.1:0-2698 GCA_043758285.1 Flavobacterium sp. | reverse complement strand
TTTCTCAGATCCTTCAATATCAATTTTAAATATATCAATGATTTTTAAATTATAGGTATCTATTATATACTCAACAGAATAAGCTTTTAAATCGGTTTTATCAGCTGTCTCTTCTACTCTAAAAGACCAATCTTGTTTATCTCTAAAATCAGAAACAATTTTTAAATTAGTATTACTGCTCCAAAGACCACCTTTAATCTTAACACTATTTTTTAACCCATTACAATCTAGATTATAAGACATAGTTTCAAAATTTGAATTGTCAGGCTCGATAGCGATAAAATTTGAATTTGGAAAATATTTTGAAAAATAAATTGAAGATAATCCTATGTTACTTCCTGCATCAATAATGTTTAAAGAGTCCTGATTATTAAAATATTTTTTATAGGCATCAACCACTTCCTTATATTCAACATAAAAAAAAATAAGTTCAAAAATTCTCAAATCACTTGATGCTCGCTTTCTAACTCTAACAGTCATATTAAAATTAGGATAACTAGAAGTAAAATAGTGTTCATCCTCATTCTTTAGATATCCTTTAAAATTAATCAAGTGGAAATAAAAATTATATAAGTAAACTTGATCTTCACTAGTCTTTTTCTTCAAAAGTCTGCAAAAAAGATAATTGAGTACTTTCAAAGTGTTTTTAAAGTTTAATCTATAAAACTGTAACTTTTTTATCATGTTATGGTATGCGATTTTAAACGAAAAAAAAATATTAATAAGTAATCGTTTTATGAAATTGTAAAGGCAGTTCATTTAAAAGTTTTGCAATTTGATTGCCTGCATTGCCACCTCCGTAAATATTGGAAGTTATCCTTATGTTATCTTTTAAAATACTTTCAACAGCGTTAACAATATCATTCTCATCATAGGAAACATCAACAACATTTTCACCTCTATCACGGCGATTTTGTCGTGAACCTATATTCACAGCAGGAACACCCAGATAGGCACATTCACGAATTCCAACGCTTGAATTTCCTAATAAACATAAAGAGTTATGCAGTAAATTCAGAAAATCATCACCTTCCATATTCTTGAAAAAATGAACATTTTCCATTTTGTATTTTTCTCTGAAAGAACGAATTCCAGATGAAGTTCCATCGGCACCAGCATCAACATTTGGCCAAAACCATAGCGTTGGTTTGTCTATTTTTTGAATCGCGCGCAGAGTAGCTTCGATGTGTTTTCTTGAATCTTGGTATTCATTGGTTACAGGATGTTGCATCACCACAAGGTAACCATTATCTAAATTAGGTTGCGAACCAACGCCACCATATTTTTTATACGGATTGAAAGTCAGTTTTGTGTTTTTTGCCACCTCTTGAGCAATATCAATGGATGGACAACCCGTATTGAAAACCATAGCAGGATTTTCACCTAACTGAATTACTCTGGTTTTGGCATTTTCGGAAGCTACAAAATGATAATCTGCCAATTTTGTTATCGAATGTCTAACTTTTTCGTCAATATTTCCAGTTACTTCGCCACCCTGTATGTGTGCCAACGGAATATTCATATAAGACGCAGAAATTGCAGTAGCCATAGTTTCAAATCTGTCAGCTACAGTAACAACAATATCCGGGCGAAGATTATCAAAAACAGTAGATAATTCTAAAATTCCGATACCAGTTGTTTTGGCTGCAGCTGTTAAATTTTCACCCTCTAAAACATTAAAAACTTTGGCGGCAATTTCGAAACCATCATTTTCTATATAATTCACTGCACTTCCGTATCTGTCAAGCAAGGCAGAAGCTGCTACGATAAGCTGCAATTCCAATTCAGGATGCTTTTTAATCGCAGTCAAAACAGTTTTTACACGACTGTAGGATGGTCTTGCTGTAATGACAACAGCTATTTTTCTGGTGGAACTCATGCTAAATCTTCTTCAATCAAAAAATCCCATTTCGATTTATTATTTTTCAATTTTCTACCAATAACTGCTTTAAAATTTTGAGCGGAAATACCAAAACCTTTTGGCTTTTTACTTTCTAAATCTTCAAAAGTAATAACATGTCCAATAGGCAAATCTTTGTTTATGGCTAATGATTTTTCAAAAATAGATTTTAACTCTTTGAAAGCATCATTGTCATTCTTATTAATTGGATTATTTTGAGCAATATGAATTTTATTAACAGCTTCTACCAAAAGCTTAGTTTGCATAATTGTCAGTGAGGCGGAGGTATCTGGTCCAAACATTTCTTTATGGAAAACTACATGAAATTCTAAAATTTCAGCACCAAGTGCAACAGCTGCAATTCCAGTGGAAGCCCATGAAGAATGATCTGAAAAACCTACTGGAACATTATAACGTGCTACCAATTCACTGATAACATTTAGTCCATATTGTTCAGGCATTGTTGGGTAAGCCGTTGTGCATTGCAGTATAGAAAACTTGGCATTCTTACTTTTCAAAAAGGCAACCGTTTCATCCAATTCAGCAAAACTGCTCATTCCGGAAGAAATGATAATAGGTTTACCAGTTCTTGTAATTTTTTCCAATAACAGCAAATTATTCACTTCGCCAGAACCAATTTTATAGGTGTGAACATCAACTTCTTCCAACCAGTCTACGGCTAAATTACTAAATGGCGAACAAATGAAATCTAAACCTACATCATCACAATGTTTTTTGATGTCTTTCCATTGTTCGAGTGAAAATTCCATTCGTTTCCAATAATCAAAACGCGTAGCG
>JAYVNT010000564.1:0-2707 GCA_043758285.1 Flavobacterium sp. | reverse complement strand
GGATTCCTAAATTTGGCAGTTCTTCTATGGTTACTTGCTTTAAATCGTGGATATACATTTTGAATGGCATCCATATCACCTAAATACCATGCTTCTAATTCTTTACAAACAATTCTAATCAAAACGGGACAATAACCGCTTTGAGTGCATAACTCATGAATTTGTCTTTTTAATTCTTTGCAGTCATTGCTATCTTGATCATGCAAAATCACAATTTTCACTTGTTCACGAAAATCGGAAAATGCTTTGACTTTTTTCGGAATTGACTTCTTTAAGTCACTTTTACCTTGGTGCGGTCGTAAAAAATAATTGGTGCCAAGTTCATATTGTTGTGGCAAAATTTTGGGCAGAATCTCTGTCAAAACATTGACCATGGATGGTTCTTCTAACAAAAATTCAACTCTCATAATGGTCCACTTCCTTTAAAATATTTTTGATTCCATAAATAACCTAAATGGTCTCCTGCCTCTACCAAACTCTTTACTATTTTATCATCTTTCGCCCTCACAATAGCGGTATAGCCATTCTTTTTAGTCAGCCAAAACAATTCTTCTAATTGTAAAGCGTTGACAAAATCAGGCGAATGAGTGGAAATAAAAACTTGCCCCCCTTTCATAGAGTACTCTCTAAATTCTTCGGCTAATTGCTGTAATAATTCTGGATGTAAATAGTTTTCAGGCTCTTCGATACAAAGCAATGGATGTTTTTGAGGATTATTCATCAGCACCAAATAAGCAAACATTTTGAGTGTGCCATCAGAAACGTACCTTGAGATAAATGGGTCTTTAAAACTACCATCCTGAAATTTCAGAATAATCCTTCCATCTTCAGTTTTTGCAGCTTTTACATCAGCAATACCTGGGACTCTTTTTTTCATTTTTTCCAAAATACTATCAAAAATACTTGGGTAATTTTCATAGATATAGTCTGTAACTAAGGCAAGATTATCTCCCGTTGAAGATAGACTTTCACTTACTCCAATATCCTGGCTTTTCTTTGCATCAGGTATTTGAAAATTAGAAATATACCAACTTTCTAATAGTTTTCTGAAATCTGAAATAGCTTTAAAACTCTGAAATTGACCGAGACCTTTAATAGCTAAAATATCTGAAGAGTCTAATAAAAATTCTTTCCTATCTTCTTTAAAGTCTTGTTTGGCTTGTTCAAATTCGGCTTCGTTGATGATAGCAACTCCTCTACCATTTGAAAAATCTAAGAACTTGAATGGCTTTCCTTTTTGTCCACGCCGATAACTCAAAATTTCTCGTTTTACAATGGGCATATTCCCCTCCAATCCGATTACCAATTCATAAGTAATCAAAGGTTGTTTTTTTCCTTCTACATCGTCATTCCTAAATTTTATTTCAAATTCTATATTACCGCTCCTATTTCGAGAAATCACTTCTCGAAATCCTCCTCTGTTATTTATAGCCGATTTTACATTGTTTTTCAGGGCTTCACTCAAAAAACCAAATACATCAAAAAGGGTTGATTTACCAGAACCGTTCGCTCCCAAGAAAACGCACATACTGGGCAAACTACTGATTTCAGCGTCCTCAAAAACTTTATAATTTTTAATTTTAATCTTTTCTATTTTCATATCGAAACTTCTTTTTTTACAGATTAAGACAAAGATAAATTTAACAGTCTCTATTGCAAAATATTAGGATTAATAATGCCTAAAATCACATCTATGTGTTTGCCACCGTTATTGGTGTCGCTACACTCAAACACCAACAACCCGACCAAGCCAGATTTGGAGCAGTAGCTACTTTGCTCATATCTTGCAAAAAGTTTGAAGTCTTTTCTCAAAAACTATTGGCACTGATTCCGAAGGCCGAACCAGTACAAAAACCACATTTACCCCTCCCTTTTCACATACCCCAACTGCTCGTCTTCGTCTTCAAATACTAATTCAGCATCTTTTTCCCAAATTTCCATTTCGCAGGGTTTGCAGTTAAATTTTAGTTTGTATTCGTTTTCACCGTGTTTGAGGGTCAATGGTTCTATTAATTTTTCGCCCATTGTTTCTCGTTGAAATCTTGCACATTTGCCTAATTCATATTTTACACAATATTTGGTAGTCATTACTCGTGCTTTGCCTGGGTCCCATTGTAGTTCGAATGCCTTTTCTATTTCTGTTACGCCGTGTCTTTTATAAAAAGCTCTTGCCAATTTATTCGAGACATTGTACATAAAATCAAGTTTTTGTACTGGATAAGGGTGGTTGGTTTTTGTTATTTGAAATTCTTCTCGGCGGTATTCGGCAACCCGAATGTCTATGAGTTGCTCTAAAACATTTCTTCTGATTTCGTTTACTTTTGAAATGGGCAAAAACCAATTTTCTGAAAACTCAACGTCCATTTTATCTATCACAAAAGGCGTGTTTCCTGTTTTCGCCAAATTCTTTTTAACATTCGGTATCAACGATTCTTGGGTATTCGCTAATGCTTTCTCCGCCTTCAAAACCATGATACTTTGATATCCGTCTTCATCAATAGCCAATAACTGAAAGCCATCTGTGGTTTCGGTAAAGTAGAGTTTAACCCCAATTTTTCTGACCGCACTATTTTCTTTTTCTACCATTTTGTTAAACTCAGCATCTGAATTTCGGTAAATGACAGTGCCAACCGATAGCTGTTTAAAAGTATTTGGTACTACTACATTATTGACAATAATGTTAATTTGAGCGCCATCGGCTTCGCCA
>JAYVNT010000563.1:0-2712 GCA_043758285.1 Flavobacterium sp. | reverse complement strand
CTTGAATTTGTGGAGCGTGGAGGTCCATCGTCATTATTCGAGTTACTCCAGCCGTGGTTAACAAATTGGCAACCAATTTAGAGGCAATAGCAACTCTTGGCTTATCCTTACGATCACTGCGCGCAAATCCGAAATATGGAATAACGGCAGTTATATAATGTGCGGAAGCTCTTTTTGCAGCATCAATTAAAAGAAGCAGCTCAAAAAGATTATCTGTTGGAGAAAAAGTACTTTGAATAAGAAAGACATCGCACCCCCTTACACTTTCGTCAAATGACGGCGAGAATTCTCCATCGCTAAAGCGTGCTACATTAGCATCACCGAGAGGTGCGCCGTAGCAATCTGCGATTTGCTCTGCTAGGTAACGGGATTCTGTACCTGAGAATATCTTTACTTGTCGTGCCATTTATTTAGTTGGAAAAAGGGCTGCAAAGAAAGGAAAAATACCTTGAATTAACAATCCTATGTGAAAAACCTTTTTTGCGCTTGTAAAATTACTATTTTCGCATCCCCGATTAAGCCAAATTTGGTTGCTCGTGGGCGAAAATGCCCTTTGTCGGCACCGATTGCTATTGGGGTGGTAGACGGGAAAGTAGATTAGTTCTTTAGATTTATAATTGTCATAATGCCCAGTTGGCGGAATTGGTAGACGCGCTGGTCTCAAACACCTGTGGGAAACCGTGCCGGTTCGACTCCGGCACTGGGTACTAAGCCGGACTTTTCTGATAAATTCAGAAAGTCCGGTTTTTTTATTTCTTCTAACGCCCTTGATGTGTGGGCAACACAGCCAATCACATCATTTACAATCGGGGTTCGATAATGCTCTATTTTTGAATCATAGACCAAACCTTTAGGAAATACCGTATTTTGAAAAATTTGTTTTTGGTAATAATCGCCCAAAGCCCATACAGGTGCGAGATTAGCCGATAATTTGCAAGTAAAATGTATCAGTTCTTTAGGGTTCGATAATTTTTGGTCGAGCTTTTCAAGGTCACCCAAAAGCGTCTCTTTTCGAACCTTCATTTCGGTAGAAAACTCCTCATAAATATCCAAACTTACTGAGCCAATTGCGTGTCTTTTACGCAGATTAAAGAACTCTTCCTCAACCTCGTTTAATTTCAAGGAAAGGGCTTTTTTCTCGCTCGTGTTGGTTTCTGTTAGGTTTTCCCAAGTGTACCGCAATTGGATTGACAATGGCTCGATTTGGGCAGAATCTACCGTATAAGTTGCTAATAGTTCTTTGAACTTATCGTGCATAATATTAGTACTACGGTTTATCCTAACTCCAATTTTATTTATCTTGTAATAATACAGTCCTTTTTTTTTACCAAGTAGCCCGTGAAAGGCGCACCACTTTCAGCATCCTTTACAAACACCTTTAATGGCAGATTATCGTTGGCTTTATTGCTTGTGAAACCTGCTGTTTTCTTTATTTCATTCGCTCGTAAAAATAAATCCTCATCAATTAATGCAGGATGCCTACCTTTTATTACTTCGCCATTCAATAAATTGTGCGACATAAATCCACAGTAAAATGGGTTTTTGAAAATCTCGCCAAGCGTTTGTTTGGGTACATTTAAACCTAAGTGTTTTAATTTTTCATTGATTTGTTCTTAGGTCATTGCATTGGCTCTCCATATAAATGCTTGTTTAATTAACTCTCCTTTTTCGTTTATAACAATAGTTTGCGATGCCATTCCTTTTATAAACGAATAGCCTGTTGGTGCATTTCCACTCCAATCTCCTCGCAGTAATTTTTCACGCATTCCATCAATTGTTTTTTGTCTTCGTAAATCGTTATCGTATTTACTAAAGATGAATTGAATGTTTTGTTGTAATGCTCCTGCGTGCGAATTAGTATCAATGGGCTGAGTAACAGCCATAATATTAACTCCTGTTTTCTTTAACTCACTTGCTATAAAAATTGCACTATCTCCTGTTCTGCTAAAACGGTATAAGCTATAAACTAAAATGAATGATATTTTTTCTTTACTTGCTTTTACAATTTTGAGCATACGACTAAACTCCTTCCGTTCATCACTCTTGGCACTTTCGTACGCTTCCATATCTAAATCTTAAGAGGTATAGTTCCTCACTTTCTTTAATTTCACTCATCCGTTTTTTCAAATTTTAATATGAAAGTATCATTTATTACAGTAAATAAATCATTATCGGTGAAACTCTTTTGTCCTTTATAGTCAAATGCTCCTTGAATTATTTCGATTGAAATATTATCGGGTTCGGAAATATTTCTAACTAAAAATATTTCATAGTGTTTTTTCAATTTTTCTCCTTGAATTATTTCATTAGAAGTAATATGAAAAGCATTTTCCCAACCAATCAACTTAACTTCAACATAGCGAAGGTGTTTGGCATCATTAGGAATGTATTCAATGTCATAACCTAACCCATCCTTACCGTCTGAATTTACGCCTGCTAACTTCGCATATTTAGAAACCCATTTAATGCTTTTGTTATTCTTTATAGTACCCAATAAGTGAGTATAAGCCAACCACTCCCCTAAAAACCCTAAATCTTCACTTGGTTCTTTTGGTTTCTTTGGAGCTTTTGAAGTTGTTTTTTTCTTAGGGTCAGAATTGTTTTCATTCTTCTCTAATTTTTTAATCTTTATCTTAGAAAGATGTGCTTTGAATGTTCCATCATTTTCTAACTGATCGTACAAATCTTTAAAATCGTCATAAAAAAAAGATG
>JAYVNT010000562.1:0-2717 GCA_043758285.1 Flavobacterium sp. | reverse complement strand
TTAATTCTACTTTATAGTTTTGCAATTTAATAGCAATTTCCTGATTTTCAATGCCTAACATCTGAATTGCTAAAATTCCAGCGTTTTTTGCCCCATTCAATGCCACCGTTGCCACTGGCACACCCGAAGGCATCTGCAAAATTGACAGAACCGAATCCCAACCATCAATCGAGTTAGAAGATTTCACGGGTACACCAATAACGGGCAAAGTTGTAACCGCAGCCACCATACCAGGCAAATGTGCTGCACCACCCGCACCAGCAATGATGACCTTCACGCCACGTTCACGAGCGGTTTGGGCATATTCCACCATTTTCAAAGGAGTACGATGAGCAGATACGATGTCGATTTCGTAAGCCACCCCAAAATATTTACAAATCTCTACGGCTTCTTCCATGACTTTCAAGTCTGAAATACTGCCCATTATTATTCCTATCATCTTAATTTTAAATATACTTTTCAAATGGTTTAACAAATTTGGTAATCATATCACCTGCTCGTTTTTTTGCTTGACTTACAAAGTGTTTTAAATAGATTTTTGCCCATTTTTCCATACCACTCTCAAATTCTTGGTCTAAGTCACAGACGTGAAATTGTAACTGCATAGCCGCTGCCCAATTGATGTAAAGTTTATTAGGGTCACATTTGAATAAATCAACAAAATGAGCATCTTTACAAACTAATTTTTGATTATCCAATTCCCAATCAATCTCAAAATAGTTAATCGTAAAATTATCAAACTCCCTGTTATCAAGCATTTTGGCACATACCTGGGCTAATTTATAAGCCGACATAATATTAGGTGCTTGGGCTGATTTTGAAAGATTACGGGTTTTAATGTCTATGATTTCATAAAAACCGTCCTTAACTACTAAAATATCTGCGGTGTCGTTTTGCTTTTCATCGAAGAGATTATCTGAACTCCATTTCTGAGTAACATCCTTTCCTCTGGCAAGTAAGAAGTGGACAGAAGGAGATTTGAATAATTTCTCTCTTGCTTCATAACCAATTATTGCAGAGTTTTGAGTGTATAAATCATTCAAATACTCAAACTGACGAAATGTATTTTTAGGGAATTGTTTTTTGATTTCGTTGTAAACGTGTTTATCAAAAGGTTCGCCAGCAGCGTGTCCAGATAATGTCCCCGAAATTGGTTTAGGAACTGTTGAACCTTTTACTTTTTTTATAAGGTCGGTATAGTTTACAATCATGATGAGATTTTAAATAGTTGGTTAAATAATTGATTAATTTCCATTATATCATTTTCATTCTTAGAATTAATGTATTGTTGAGTCATTTCTGTAATCGTATTATGCAAAAATACTTCTTGTGGATTATTCCAATCAATCACTCTAAAAGGAATACTTGCGATAGGTTTTTCAGAAAACTCAACGATATTTCCTTTTACAATTCCGTTACATTTCAACCAATCAAAAATTGTAGGATTATTTAAATACGCTAAAATATAGTCAATACTTTCTTTAGTATTAGGCTTTCTGAAAATTGCTGTAACGTCTTGCGTAGGAAATATTTTTGTTTCTACTAATGCAAAACGAAAATGATTTTTATTTGAAATTCGCTCTTTACAAGGAACAAATATTCGTTGTTCATCTTTACAAAACAGATTGAAATTCCTTAAAAATACCCATTCCCAATAATTTATCTTTCTATTATATTGGTATCTTTTTCCTAAATCTTCTTTGAATTTTTGAAAATGCAGGTAAAAATTCGGGTAGTTTTCTATGAAGTTATTCTCCTCCAACCCTTCATCAATAAATATGTATTTAGTAATATTATCAGCAAAGAATGGTTTTAAATCTTTTGCTTTAACAACATTTATAGTAGCGTTTTTTTCCTGTTCATTTAGTTCGTGTCCATTGACCTGAAACGCCTTATCTAATCCACTCACTAAACCATTCCCTATATCACAAATATCTCCAATTGTATAAAATTCTTGCCTTTCATCATTAAATAAATTCAACAATGAATTTTGATTTTTCTTAATACAATTATTCTCTAAAACCTGTAATTCATTACGAACTTCATCTGATTGCAAAAGCCATCTTTCATTTTGTTTAAATTGTGATACCTCTAAATATTCTGCATCTTTTAGTTCTTCTTGAAATCTGAGTTTATGCAAAGTCTGTGCTGTTAATTTTTGATTTGCATAAAACTTAGCAACCTTAATTTTATTTGTTTTTTTCTTACTTTTAACAAATTTAAAAATAACAATTGAGACAGTTACTTTATCAAAAATTGGGGTTTCGTTAAAATGATAAATTTCCTCAAAATACCCATTAGAAACCATAAAATTGCGAAGAGAAATGGAATGAGTAGTATTCATCCAATATTCTGGGCAAATAAAGATAAGCTGTCCGTTTTCGTTTAATAATTCAATAGATTTGAGAATGAAAATATATAAATAATCACAAAGGGAATTGAAATAATTATTCCAAAGCGGATTTGTAGAAAGTTCTTGTTTTAAGTCATCTTCTAAATTTTTCCACCTAATATATGGAGGATTGCCAATGATTAAATCAAAAGTTGAAGCAATTTTTGCCGAAACAAAACTTTCATAACGAACTCCCGAAAACTCTTGTGCTAAATCTTCATCAATTTCATAAGCGGTCAAATTTAAGAATCCTTTTTGTTGAAATAATTTCAAAAATATTCCTTCACCACAGGACGGTTCTAAAATGGTTGCATTATCAGAAATA
>JAYVNT010000561.1:0-8515 GCA_043758285.1 Flavobacterium sp. | reverse complement strand
TTTTTATCGCGAAGTAATTCTAATTCGTATTCTTTCCAACCAAGCAAAGCTTTATCAATTAATACTTCATGGATTGGTGACATTTCTAATCCGTAGGTTAGTTTTTCGTCAAATTCTTCTTTGCTGTGAACAAACGCCGCCCCGGTTCCGCCAAGGGTAAACGATGGACGGATTACTAATGGAAAACCAAATTCCTGTGCAATTTCTTTTCCTTTAAGGAATGATGTTGCGGTTTTTGCCGGAGCTGTTGGCACTCCGATTCTTTCAAGTAATTGCTTGAATTGTTCCCTGTCTTCGGTAACATTAATGGCGTTTACATCGACACCAATTAATCTGACATTAAAATCTTCCCAGATTCCTTTTTCGTCAGCTTCCAGACACAAGTTTAATGCAGTTTGTCCGCCCATTGTTGGCAAAACGGCATCAATTTGCGGATGCTCTTTTAGGATTTGGATTATGGATTTGGTTGTTAATGGCAATAAGTAAACGTGATCCGCCATAGTTGGGTCGGTCATTATTGTTGCCGGATTGGAGTTGATAAGGATTACTTCAATTCCTTCTTCGCGGATGGAACGTGCTGATTGAGAACCGGCATAATCAAATTCGCATGCCTGCCCAATTACAATTGGACCCGAACCTATAATTAAAACCGATTTAATGGAGTTGTCTTTGGGCATTGTAGTTAGATTTTTAGACTTCTTAGATTTTTAGATAGTTAGACTACTTGGAATTCTTAGATTTTGTTTGTTAGTTGTGTGTTGTTTGTGTTTTTCTTTTTTAGCCCCGATAGCAGTGGAAATCCTTTTTATTTTTCTTTAAAAATAAAAAGATTGGAATGGATAGCGGGAAATAGCTTCTAAAAATTATCACTATTTATGAACATGTTATAAAAAAAGCCGCTACTAATAAAAGTAACGGCTTGATATTGATTAATTGCTAATCATTATTTTTTGTGTCTTGGTTCAGAAGATACAGTCAATTTATGCCTTCCTTTTGCTCTACGACGCGCAAGGACTTTTCTACCATTTGCAGAAGCCATTCTGTCCATAAATCCGTGTTTATTTCTTCTCTTTCTTTTCGATGGTTGAAACGTTCTTTTACTCATTGCTGTGTATCTTTAAAATCTTGTATTAATTTCTATGGTAATACGGCTCTTTTAAAACCGAGTGCAAATATACAAACCTTTTTTTTTCTGGCAAGTAGTTTTATAAAAATATTTTCAAATCCTTTTATTACATTTGCAACCATAAAAATATAACATATGTTTCACAGATTTATTAAATTAATTATAGCTGCGTTATTAGTAGCAACAGCCGTTTGGCAATTTACAGAAGGAAATATTGGTAATGGAATCTTTTTAATTCTATTGACTGCAATTCCAATTTTTCTTTATTTTAAAAACGAATTTATCCTTTTGGCATTTTTAAAATTGAGAAAACAAGATTTTCCAGGTGCAAAAGTTTGGTTGGATAAAATCAAAAATCCGGAAACAGCTTTGGTTAGAAAGCAGCAAGGATACTACAATTACCTACACGGTTTGATGATGTCGCAAACGAATTTGCACCAATCGGAGAAATTCTTTAAGAAAGCAATTGAATTGGGTTTGAGTATGGATATGGATTTGGCTGTTGCTAAATTGAACTTAGCCGGAATTGCGATGTCAAGAAGACGTAAAATGGAAGCGACAGCTTTATTAAACGAAGCTAAAAAGCTTGACAAACAGGGAATGCTGAATGATCAGATTAAGATGATGAAAGAACAGATGAAGAAAATATAAGTAGATTTCTTAGACTGGCTTAGACATTTTAGACAATAAAAAAACCGCTTAAAGACGGTTTTTTTATTTTAGAAATGTAACAATCTAAGAAGTCTAAATATCCAAGGAATCTAAAATGTCTAAATAGGAATCTTAATTTCGTATTTCTTTTTGCTTTGATTCAGCAGTTTTTTATCGCGAAGCCAAGGATTATGGATTTTGAGTATTTTATAGTTTATTCCTTGTGATTGTGCAAATCCGGTTAAGTCGGTAATAGTAGTATCAACATCCACATTTTTGGTTAGAATTACCGGGTATAAATCAGTTGGCAGAATATTGAATCCGTATAAAGCAGGGTTCTTCATAATCTCTTTCAAAGCAAGGATTCTGAATACATAACGCGAAGTCTCTTCGGTCAAACCTAAATCGTAGTAATTAGAAACTTTTTGCTCGTCGATTTTTTTGCTTAATCCACTCATTCCGCCATTATAAGAAGCAGCAGCCATTGTCCATGAACCAAATTTTTCTTTGGCGGCCAATAAATATTTACAAGCGGCTTCGGTAGATTTTCCTAAATGATAGCGCTCATCTACAAGTTCGTTAACTTCCATTCCCTTTTCTCTTGCAGTATCAGGCATAAATTGCCAAACTCCTTTGGCACCTGAAGCAGAAGTCGCGTTCAGCAAACCGCTTTCGATAACGGCAAGATATTTAAAATCGTCAGGCACGCCATTTTGTTGCAAAATTGGTTCTATAATAGGAAAAACTCTGTTGGCTCTTCGTATTATTAAAACTGTTGTTGCATCCAAATTAGCATTGATGAGCAATTCTCTGTCTAATCTTTCTTTAACATCATTTATTTGTAATGGAGTTGGCTCTCCTGCAAAGTCAACAGCAGTTGGAAAATACATTGGAGTGCCTTCACGTAATAATTTTTCTTTGTTGTCACCCGTTATTCCGAAAATCATTATTCCGGAAATTAAAATTATTACGAATGTCGATAATAGGGCTTTATTCGTTTTCATAATCTCTTATTTTATATTGGTAAAACTACAAAAATTGGTCTAATTTCAAATATTATCTAACATAATTTTAGGCAAGTTTTCGTTGAGCCATCGATATTTTGTTATAATCATAATGTGTGTTCCGCCTTTTACTTTTATACAATTTTTGATATGCTTTATTGGAAAAACTTCATCTTCTTCTCCGTGAATATGAATAATTTCATTGTCAATTTCTGTTCGATCCCAATTGATTATTTGCTCAATTGCCCAATCTAAATAGCTTTTATCTCTAACGGAAAGAAACTTTTCATATAATTTCAATCGTTGCTTTACAATGGAAGAACCAAAAGCGAATTTGGCTAAAAGCTCAATGTTTTCAAGCAGTTTCGTTGGGATTAGTTTGTATGCTTTCGTGACTTTAGCAATCTTCATTCGCCTTGGCAGTTCAACATTTGATTTTACACTTGAAATGATAATTACTTTTTTGGGATTTACAAATGGTTTCATTTCCTGAACCAAAATTCCGCCATAGGAAACTCCAACTAATATCACATCTTCGTGTTTAACATTTTCTGCCATTCGTTTAGCGTAATCTTTTAATGATTCGTTTTTCTTTGGTAAAAACCATTCCAATAAATGCATTTCAAAAGTTTCCGATGGTAATTGAATTCGTTCAAAAATGCTTGAACTTGCTGCCATTCCTGGCATAAAATAAACGTGAATTTTTGACATTATTTAACTTGAAACTGGTTAATTATTAGTAACTTTGCATAAAAATAATCCTTTTTTATTTACTTGATTATGGAAGCGACTGTATTTTTAGAAAAAATTGAAATCAAGGATAATACCTTTGCACGTCAGTTTGAAACTTTGGTTGATGGAAAATTAATTTCTGTAGAATATTCTTTTCAGGAAAAGAAGATTTTCTTAACAAGAATAAATGTTTTTGATGGTTTTGATAATGATGAATTCATCAATGATTTGCTTAAGAACATTATGGAAATAGCTTATGAGCGTAAGTTGAAAGTAGTACCAATTTTACCAAAAATTGCACTTTTCTTCAGAAAGAATTCTTGTTACAGAGATTTACTTCCTCCTGGAATTAAAATATAAATTTACCATAAACATTAAAACAAGGTTTCTCAAATTGACAACAATTATAATTATCTGAATTTACCTCATAATATTCGGAAATATGCTGTGGATTATTCGATTTAAAAATCTATATTTTTCTTAAATTTTTAAACTCATTCGTGGTGAAATATCTTATTTTTAGAACTTTGCTTCACCAATAAAAAATCTGATAAACAATATCCCAAAATATTCTCTTTTCATTTTTTTTAAAATATTAATCAAATGATTGCATGGAAACCAATTTAGAATAGGTTCCGTTATTAGCTAAAAGTTCATCGTGATTTCCTTGTTCTACAATTTTTCCTTTTTGCATTACCACAATCATATCGGCTTTTTGAATTGTTGAAAGACGGTGTGCAATTACAATAGATGTTCTGTTTTGCATCATGTTTTCTAAAGCAATTTGAACCAATCGTTCGCTTTCAGTATCCAATGCCGAAGTGGCTTCGTCCAAAATCATTATCGGTGGATTTTTCAAAACAGCTCGGGCAATCGATAACCGTTGTTTTTGCCCACCAGAAAGTTTGTTTCCGCTGTCGCCAATGTTGGTATAGATTCCTTCTGGCAAATCTTTTACAAATTCATAAGCATTGGCAATTTGCAATGCAACGATAATTTCATCGTCTGTAGCGTCCAATTTTCCGAGAGAAATATTCGCTTTTATAGTATCGTTGAACAAAATAGAATCTTGCGTTACTAATCCCATCAAGCCACGTAGCGACTGCAAATCTATGTCTTTAATATCAACATTGTCAATGGTAATTTTGCCTTCATTAACGTCATAAAATCTGGTCAATAAATTGGCAATCGTACTTTTTCCGCTTCCTGATTGTCCAACCAATGCTACAGTTTTTCCTTTTGGAACTTGAAGTGTAAAGTTCTTCAAAACATTTTCTTCATGATATTTAAAGTTGATGTTTTCTATAGAAATTCCAGTTTCAAAAGTGTCTTTGTGAATAGCATTTGGTTTTGTTTTAATTGTATTCTCTTCTTCCATCAAAGTAAATACTCTTTCGGCTGCAGCCAAACCGGTTTTCACTTGATAAGAAGCTTTTGAAATATTTTTTGCGGGAGTTAAAATAGTATAAGCTAATGCGATATAGCCAATAAAAGCAGTGCTTTCCAATGATTTATCCACCAAAACCATATAGCCACCATACCATAAAAGTACAGCAATAGTTAGGATTCCCAAGAATTCACTCATTGGCGAAGCCAAATTACTTTTGTTTCCGATGCTATTGGATAATTGTTGTAATTTTTTGACCGAAGTATTGAATTTTGAAATAAATAAATTTTCGGCATTGTAGCTTTTAACGACTTTCATTCCGCCTAATGTTTCATCTAGAATTGATATGAAATAACCCGTTTCTTGTTGTGCTCGTGTTGATTTTGACTTTAAATTTTTTCCAATTCTTGAAATAATTAATCCCGAAATTGGAATAAAAATGAATACGAATAGCGTCAATTTTGAGCTAATTGCTAACATTGCTACAATAGAAAAAATAATGGTTAAAGGTTCACGAAAAACTAATTCTAATACTTGAAAAAAGGAGTTCTGAACTTCGTTAATATCACCAAGCATTCTTGACATAACATCGCCTTTTCGTGCATCGGAATAATAAGAAACAGGAAGGTGAATAATTTTTTGGTATAATTTTTCTCGTAAGTCTTTCAAAACGCCATTTCGCAATCTAGTAACATGAAATGAAGCCAAATAATTGAAAACGTTTTTCAATAAAAAAATCACAATTACAATTGAAACCACTAATAATAGCGCATATTCCGGACCATTTTCCTTCGATAATTTCGTAATATAATAATTCAATAAATCTTCTCCATATTTTCCCAAATAGCCAATGCTTTTATACGTTGGATGAACAGTTACCTGATCCGTTTCTTTAAACAGCACTTTTAAAGTTGGAATTATAGAAACCATTCCCAACGTTGAAAAAAAAGCATAAAATATATTGAAGACGATATTCAGAATTACGTTCCTTTTATACTTTAAGGCAAAAGGAATTAATTTTTTGAGGTTACTATCCATTAGTTTAATTGCATTTCTGAAATTATTGTTTTGATTTTAGTGTCTAAAAATGATTCGGCAGCTGGAATTTCATCCAAACTTTCGATAGCAGTATTCACACTAAAATAAAATTTTATTTTTGGTTCCGTTCCACTTGGACGCGCACAAATTTTTGAGCCATCTTCTAAATAATAAATCAACACATCCGATTTTGGAACAGCTAAAACTTCAGTTTCATTAGTCAAAAGATTTCTCGCCGTCGAGTTTTGATAATCTTCTAACATTACTACACGTTGCCCATTGATTTCAGAAACTGGTTTCTCGCGCATGTCAACCATCATTTGCTTGATTTGGTCGGCGCCTTCAATTCCTTTTTTGGTAATCGAAATCAAATGTTCTTTGTAGAAACCAAAGTCAACATACATTTGCTCCAATTCTTTGTAAACTGAGCTTCCTTTTTCTTTGGCTTGCGCTGCAATTTCACACATTAGCAAAATAGCACCAACAGCATCCTTATCACGAACAGCATCACCAACCATAAACCCAAAACTTTCTTCGCCACCGCCAATAAATTTCAGTTCTGGAAAATCTCTGATGAATTTGGCAATCCATTTAAATCCGGTTAAACCAACTTTACATTCAACACCATAAGCCGAAGCTAATTCAAGCATCATTGGAGTAGAAACAATAGTTGAACCGATGAATTGTTTGCCATCAATTTTACCAGCTTTTTTCCATTGTTCCAAAAGATAATGTGTCATGACAACCATCGTTTGGTTTCCGTTTAACAACTGCATTTCGCCTTTGTTATTTCTAACAGCAACTCCAAGTCGGTCGCTATCTGGATCAGTTCCAAAAACAATATCCGCATTTATTTTATCGGACAAAGCCAATGCCATCGTCAACGCTTCTGGTTCTTCCGGATTTGGAGAAATAACAGTTGGAAAATCGCCGTTTGGTTCAGCTTGTTCTGGAACGATATTGATATCCGTATAACCTGCTTTTTCCAATACTTTTGGAACCATTTTGATAGAAGTTCCGTGTAATGAAGTGTAGCATATTTTTAAATTTTTTCTGGCTTCAGCCGAAGTATTGAAACTCGCATTTTCAACAGTCGATTTGGCAAAAGCCTCATCAACAGCAACGTCAATATATTCTATCAGGCCTGCGTTAGTATCGAATTTGATTTCGCTGTATTTTAAGTTTTCAATTGCCAAAACAATTTCAGCATCATTTGGTGGTACAATTTGTCCTCCATCTTGCCAATATACTTTGTATCCGTTATATTCAGGCGGATTGTGAGAAGCTGTTAAAACAATTCCGGCATGACAATTTAAATATCTCACTGCGAACGATAATTCCGGTGTAGGACGCATTTCAGAAAATAAATACACTTGAATTCCGTTTGCTGAAAAAACATCAGCAACAACTTTTGCCAGCGTATCACTGTTATGTCGACAATCATAAGCAATGGCAACTTTTAATTGTTCTCCAAGAAATGATTTTTTTAAATAATCGGATAAACCTTGAGTGTTTTTTCCAAGAGTATATTTGTTGATACGATTGGTTCCAACACCCATTATTCCTCGCATTCCGCCAGTTCCAAATTCCAAATTTTTATAGAAACTTTCTTCTAGATTATTTGGAGAAGAAGTCATCATTTCTGTGATTTCATCCTGTGTTTTTTGGTCAAATGCTGGCGTAAGCCATTCGTTTACTTTGTCTAATATATTTTTTTCGATGTGCATAATCTAAATTTATTTGTGTTCGAGGTTTTGAATTATAGATTTACCTCTTCAGAAATTTTATAACGCTCTTCGTTGTTTTTTGTTCTCAAAATTATTTCGCCTAAAAATCCAGCTAAGAATAGTTGAGAACCAATAATCATAGCCGTTAAAGCGATATAGAAAAGAGGATTTTCGGTTACTAAAATAGTTGGTTCATTAAATACGAATAATTTCAAAAGCTTGATGGCAATTATCAAAAAGGTGGATATAGACCCAATGATAAACATAACAACTCCAAGCGCACCAAAAAGGTGCATTGGTCTTTTGCCATATTTGGATAGAAACCAAATGGTAATCAAGTCCAGAAAGCCATTGATAAAACGGCTCATGCCAAATTTTGATTCGCCATATTTTCGGGCTTGATGTATGACTACTTTTTCACCAATTTTACCAAATCCGGCATTTTTGGCTAAAACTGGAATGTAACGATGCATTTCACCAGAAACTTCTATGTTTTTGATAACAACATTTTTGTATGCTTTTAATCCGCAGTTGAAATCATTAAGTTGAACTCCGGAAGTTTTTCGGGCAGCCCAATTAAATAATTTGGAAGGCAGATTTTTACCAACAACTGAATCGTATCTTTTCTTTTTCCAGCCAGAAACCAAATCAAATTTTTGGTTTAAAACCATATTATATAAATCTGGGATTTCTTCTGGACTGTCTTGTAAATCAGCATCCATAGTAATAATTACATCGCCTTTAGCTTTAGCAAAACCTGCATGCAACGCTTGTGATTTGCCAAAATTTGTAAGCAAACGAATTCCTTTTACATTAGGATTTTCTTTAGAAAGTTGTTCAATAATTTGCC
>JAYVNT010000560.1:0-2720 GCA_043758285.1 Flavobacterium sp. | reverse complement strand
TGTTATATGATGCCCGCTTTTCTCTCTTGTTCCGCTTCTGTTTTTCCACCTTGCTATATTTCTGTTTCTGCTTTCTATATATGCAAGTCGGATAGGTATAAATATAAATCGGATAGGAATAAATATAAGTCTGATAGCAATAAATATAAACGGTTATTGAATAAATATAAATATGACAAGCAAATATATAAATGCGGAACGCATTTATATAACTACGACACTTATATATATGCTTGTGGGAACAATAAATATAAGTAGGGTAGGTGGCATTATGTTTCTGCTTGCCATATTTAAGTATTACGCTTCGTTATTTTCTTTTCTTAGTAAATTCTATTCCTTTAACTTGTGCAAATTGTGCACTTGTTGCACCGTAAACTGATTTAACGTATTTCTTTACTTCTCCGGCGATGTCAAACAATCCTGTGTCTGTTCCGTAAATTGTAGTATCTCTTCCAATTCTTGAATTACTTACGTTAGTGTATGCTGTAGCAACTGCATTATTTTTAGCGGTTAGGTCTGCCTGTTTTGCTGTGAGGGTTACGATTTTCAAATCGTTTTCGTTTGGTAAATAACTTGGTTCAGTTTGTAAAACTGAAATTATACCTGCTAAATGCTGAATTTGTTGGTCGTAAGATTGCTGACTTGTTGAAATTGTGTTTGGTGCTGGTGTGCTTGGGTCGGTTGGCGTTTCTACTGCTTTGGCTCTTACTCCTTGCATTTTTTTGTTGAATGCTTTTGCATCGGCGATTTTCTCGGGAGTAGCGTCGGTTGTTTGTAATGCGTTTATTAATCTTGTTGATAGCGATTTCAAATCTTTGAACGCTATAACTCTTTCGTTAACCTTGTTGTTGTATGCTGTGTTCTTTGTAACAACATCGGCTATACTTGCTTGTGATGCTGTGTATAAAGCGTTAAGCTGTGGTAACTTTAATGCGTTTTTGTTTGGGTTGTAAGTTGCTCCGTAACCTGTTACGAATGCGATTAAATCTTGGAAGTTTGCAACGTTTTTTGCGTTTCCTGTTTCTGAAGTAGATGCCATAATAAATTGGTTTAGAATTAATATTAAACCAAAAATAGTAAAAAAAGTTTTTTCTTACACTATTAATGTAAGAAATAAATGGCTAACTACACAGTTAGCCATTTATACAATTTTATTTACCTGATTTTCTTCTGTTATCGTCTTTACATAACATTTGGCAGTTTACTTCAATTGTTTTGCCTCCTTCGTGCCAAGGCGTAATGTGGTCGCCTTCCATTTCTGAAATGTCAAATTCTTTTTTGCAAATGATACATTTCCTTTCTTGCTTTTCATAAACTTTTTGTTTTACGCTGTCAGAAAATGTGCGAATACCTAAATATTTTTCATCCCTTGTCAAAATGTAGGCATAAATTCCACTCTTTTTCTCAACGTCATCATCTGCAATTAGTCTGGCTGTCTCTTCTTCTATTGCTTTGGTGTCATAAACAACATCTTTGTATTTGTTGTATAGAAAACCCCACGCAATTCCATTCATAAATTTTTTGCGTTTGTTAGTAAAAGTTGCATTGACCCAAGTAATCACAGATTGAAAGTACAACCATAATGCTGTTGCATTTGGGTCGTGTTGGTGTTTAGCCATATACAATTTTATACCATCATTGCTGTCATCGCCATTTATCCAACCAATTGCAGTTTCTAAATATTCTTGTCTAATAGGTGACCCTTTTAAATAATCACTACCAATATTGAAAGCAACACAACCTGTTTTACTGAAATATCTTTTTGCATCAGAAACCCAACTACCTGTAAAAACTGCGTTTCGCAGTTCTTGTGGAGTTAGTTTTTCTCCAGCAATGTTGATAGTTTCAAACCATTCTAATTTTTCGCTTTCTGTTCCACTACAAACATAAACCATCAATTTATAGTTTAAGATTTGTTCTTTTTCGTCTGCTTTTAGGTTGTGAAAATAACGGTTTTGATAAGCGAATTCTCCATCTACATATTGACAAATAGAAATAGTTCTTTGCTGACCGTCAATTACTTCAAAAGTTCCATCTTCACGAAATGCCCAATACATTACATTGAGAGGAAAGTTTTTTATAATAGTATTGATTACAGCATCACGTTGCTTGTCTTTGTAAATAAATTCTCTTTGATAAGGTGGACGAATATCTAATTTGCCACCAAAACCAACAACTCCATTTTCTGCGTTGTCTTGAAAACCTTCTGACAATTCTTTTATTGTTAACTCTTTAAGTTCTATATTCATTTTTTTATCTTTTTTATGATAATTCGCGCATAAATACTCGAATATAACTCTCCTGTTTCAGCATTTTTAAAACTTGGGTTTTTGTCTGTTTGAGGATTATATTTTCTGTATAAAGTACCTTTTGCATTCATTGTAAATTTACCTGTTGGTAAACCATTCTTATCTAAAAGTTCCATTTTTTTATTACAACTGAAATCAATGGAGCCAACTATACCTAATGCAATAATTTCAAATTGGTCAAGACTAAATTTATCTAAAAAAGTAATCGGTACTCCCATTGCTCCATCATAATCAATTGGAATATCTTTTGTTTTTTCAACGTTTATAGCATCATAATTATCGTATGTAGGATATTCTTCTGGTGTGTAGTTTTTGTAAAGTATAATATCTTCGTGCCTTTTTGCATTGTCTAAATTTGTTAGCCACAGACAATTGTTTGTAGCTATAATTCTGTTTCCTTTTTCATCAACA
>JAYVNT010000559.1:0-2721 GCA_043758285.1 Flavobacterium sp. | reverse complement strand
AAAGCGAAGCAATAATATCAAGTAAAGCCTATCATTCATCTTTTAAAAAAGATGAAACTTTTAAACCTGAACTTCGTGGTAAGCATGTCAGTACGTTTAATTATAAATGGGATAATAAGCATTTTATTAGCTATGGTTCTTGGCTTGCAGCGCCAAGAGACCCTAAGTTTTTTACGGGAAAAAGAATTCTGTTTAGAGAAATATTAGGCAAAAGGTTCGTAACTACAATTATTGACGAAGACTTTATATTAGACAGAAGCCTATATATTGGTAAGCCGCTAAATGATTCAGTGAATGTCGAATCCGTTCTGGGCACACTTTCATCAAGGTTACTTATTTGGTTGTTTAGAATTGAAAAAAACGAATTTGATGAATTATTCCCAAAAATTCGATTAGAAGAATTCAAGAAACTTCCAATTCCAAAACAGAATGTTTTTGACAAAGATATTTCTGAAATTATAACAAAAATAATTTTTCAAAAAAATGAAAATAATAAAATGGATACAAGCACTCTTGAAAATAAAATTGATAAATTAGTTTATCAAATCTATGGCTTAACACAGGAGGAAATAGGTATAATTGAGAAAGAATAAATTTAAAAAAAATGAGCTATTGTAGAATTTTTTTATACACAAAATATAGTATACAGAATTTTTACTTGAGTTCTATGATAAGTATATGGAAGTGCTGTTTGTAAATGAGAAGAAAAAGACTACAAAAAATAAAACTTAACAAGGAAATTTAACTCGAATTAATATTGAATTTGATTACATAATTTAAACTAGCTTAAATGAGACACATTTTATTAGAATTTGCAGAAGTACCTAAACAAGATGCAATTGATATGAGTATGGTGGAATATGATAATGAATTAAATCTAAATGTTTTTAAGAATACCAAAATACCTGCAGTGACTTTTGCAGACCAGCAAACTGAAACGTTTACAAAAACACAAGGCGAAGGATCGGATTCAGATAGGGATATGAAGTATAACATTTCTTCCTTATTAGATACTTCTACTCAAACGAGAACACACAATGAAGTTTCAGACAGTGACTCAAAATACAATTTGTCTTCTTTGTTAGATACATCTACTTTAACATTCGTAAATAATGAGGTTTCAGACAGCGATAAGAATTTAAGAGACATGGGATTTTTGTCATCTACAAGAACACTTACCGAAACATCCGAAGCATAAGACAGTGATAAATAAATGATATTAATTATAACCCACAAAGACGATTATACAGCAGATTATGTAATCGATAAATTGAATACATCTGCTATACCATATTTTAGATTTAACTGCGAGGATTATTTAACAAATAACGTGACGCTTCAATTTGGGGAACAGGAGAGTTCTATTATAAATGGTTGTTCTGAATTCACGTCAGTATGGTATCGCAGAACGAGACTTCCGGAAGTAAAAGCTAAGAACGAAGGAGAAAGAATTTATTTGTTAAATGAGATGGATATCTTCATGAGCAATTTATTTGGAATAATTAAAACAAAGTGGCTTAGTAATCCTGTTGCTGTTTCAACTGCGGAAAATAAATTCCTGCAATTAACTCTTGCTAAAAAACTTGGTTTCAACGTCCCGAAAACACTTGTTACAACCGACAAAAAGGCGTTAATTTCATTTATAAAAAAAAATAAAAATACAGTAATTAAACCTATCGGTCGAGGCCGAATTGATTATACAGATAATACTTCAAAATTGATTTTTACAAATATTATTACTGAACGAGTAATTACCGAAATTGAATCTTTTGAATTAACGCCTGCCATCTATCAGGAATACATTGAGAAGGAATATGAGTTGAGGGTTACTGTTGTTGGTAAAGATATTTTTGCTGCCAGTGTCGATTCTCAAAGTAAAGAGGAATCTTTGGTTGATTGGAGAAGAGAGAAAATAAAGTTTGAACACTATAATCTACCGGAGGATTTGACACGAAAATGCTTATCCCTTTTAGAAATGTTGAAAATTTCTTACGGTGCATTTGATTTTGTTAAAGGCAAAAACGGATTATACTACTTTTTAGAAGTCAATCCCAATGGACAATGGGTTTGGATCGAAAAAGATACGGGGCAATTAATATCAGAATCAATAATAAAATTCTTAACATGCTAAAAAAATTTAAAGAATATTTTGGGTTTAATAAAGAGCAAGAAATTATCGTTATTTACCCTGAAACTTTTGCTTTTAATGATACGCTTGATTTGAAGACAGAATATCTAAAGGCCTTGGATGCACAAGAGGTAAGCCGTCAGACAATCATTGAATCAAAAACTTCACAATTAATAGGTCAAGCCGGTATAATATTTTCGTTATTAAGCTTGTTTATTTCAAATTACTTTTCAAAATTCAGAGACCTTCCGCTAGTAATTCAATTTTTCTTTATTTTTTTATTCCTTGTTACTTTATTCCTTTATTTAACAACGATATTTCAGGCAACGAAATATTTAAACATCATTAAATATGCATATGCTCAAAGAAGTGTTTCTACTGTTATGGCAAAATTCGATAAAGATGATGATTTCAAGGTTGAGGAAATAAAAGATTTAATTTATTCTATAGAAAGAAATACAAAAGTTAATAATCAAAAATGTAATAATCTTATCTATGCGTACCGCTCCTTCAGAATAGGAACAATAGGCGTTGGACTTCTGTCTGTCTTATTAATTTCATCAGGTTATTTTGTTGACAAAGCTTCGACAAAT
>JAYVNT010000558.1:0-2722 GCA_043758285.1 Flavobacterium sp. | reverse complement strand
TTTACTTTTAACAATCCCAATGCCAGCAAAACCTGTGGCTGTGGAACTTCATTTGCGGTGTAATATTTTGCAGTTAATATTAATCTACAATAAATAATCTACATCCCTCCCCGGTAGAAGTTCGGTGAGCTTCATTGTTATCACCCACCTGGTAAATCATTCCTTTTGAAAATATATATTTTCTGCCATCCTGCAATTCAGTTTCCATTTCGCCTGCTGTGCGCTTATTACTTCTTTATCGATTACCAACCTGGCGTATTTTATTATTTTTCCGCAGTAAACAAGAACCATTTTAATTGATTTTTCGGGCTTTAAAAAAGACGGACGTTTTTAGATAAGGCTCCTTTCCTGATGTTTTCAAATGTTTAAATAATTTTTCAAGCATCGGTATAGCATTTATGATTGATGTCATTTGTTAGCGACTGTTCGCTCTATTTCCACCACCAGAAGTTGTCAGAAATAATAATTTCGTTCTTCTCAAAATGAAGGGTTGTCTTCATTGGAATTGTTCTGAACTGTAAGTTGTATTTGTGTACAAGTTCTCTTATTTCTGGTGTGTCGTCATAAGTTAACATAAACTTTCCTTTGAGTTTTGCAGTCAAGTTAAATAATTTTTCATGGTCTATTTCGAAATAAGTGTAAAGTCGTTTTCCCGCAATTGTGTAGGGAGGATCAATAAAAAAGTACGCATTTTCATCATGTAGGTTTTGTTCTAAAACTTTAAAAGCATCACCCGATATAAAACTTATTTTATCTTTTACATAGTCAATGGCAAGTATTCTGTCACGCAAAGTTTTAGGATACCAACGTGATGTAATTCCTTTCCCATTTTCGCCGTTTTTAATCATTCCCGAACCTTTGGCAAGAATGCCACCATGAAAAACCCTGTTCTTTAAAATTGTGCAAAATGCAATGTCGTGTAATTCTTTATTTGGGTTTTCTAATTCAGCTTTTACATTTGCATGTGTCAGGTCGTATGAATATATTTTATCTGCAAGCCATTTATTTTTATCATTTAAAATAACTTCCCAAACGGCGGCAATATCTTCATCTATTTCAACCATGGTAATTTGTTCAGCCATTTTCTCAAATGCTGCTGTCAGGCTTACGATACCACCACCTGCAAAAGGTTCAATTAATTTTTTTACGGTTCTGTTATCTTGTTTCAACCATTGTCTAACTGTTGGAATAAGCCATGTCTTGCCGCCAGGATAACGGAAGGGGCTGCGTTGGGGCACAGATGCAACGTTGATAATTGATTGGTTAATTTTTTGTTCGCCAAAGTCGAACATAGTCATTTGATTTTTCATTCTACAACTATGTTTTCAAGGTTATCAATATCAGAATTACCTGCTCTTTTTGTGTCAAGTTTTTTCTGTAATATTTCTGTGAACTGGCTTATCGAACCTGCTTCAAACTTTGCAATCTGTTCTAACGCACTTGCGAATTTTGTATAAACAATTCTTTGAAGTTTCAGCGATAAGATATTTGTTTTCTTGTCGGGTAAAAGGTCGTAAAGAAAAAAGGCAAAGTCTGATTCAGCTTTTTCAAATTCTGGAAGTGATGGCAATGTGTTGTAGAAATTTGTTTGTAAAGCAACAACCTGCTTCTTATTCCATTGTTTCAAAATGGAACCCTTTGCAATTATTTGCGGAATCAATCTTTTTCTTGATGAAGATAAATAATCTGGTTTGGGGTATTTGAAAGCCTGTAAAAAACTAAAATTGGGTGTCGGATTTTCTAAGTATGCGGTAAATGGCCCTGTCAAATTTCCTGAAATATAAACTGCCTGAACTTCAAGAGAACCAAAATCTAAAACCCGGCCTTTGTCATCATAAGAAACTAAGACATAGTCAATGTTACCCGCTGATTTACCGTGTTTGTCTTTTAACCTTACTTCGCCAACGTGTGTCCATGTAGATCTCCCCTCAAAAATAAAATTAGCCGCATCGCTTATAATTGTCCAGTCTTCTCTAAATCTTATCGGACAAATAATGACTTGTTTTCCTTTGTGATTTAAACTGCAAACACCCAAGGGAAACTCAATACTGTTTTTAGTACAGTTTGAAACAATGTTATTGTATGGACATAATTTATTGTCCCGATAGCGCTTTGCTCTATTGCTTATATTGTTAATAGGAAAGCCAAAAACTTCACCTAAAGGTTGTAAATCTTTCTTGTCCAAACTCATTTTTTAAAAGTAGTAAATATTATCCGTCTTAGTGTTTCACATGCAATGGATTCAATCTCTACCAATGCAAGATGCTCAAACCCCGCCTGCTCAAGTCCGATTGCCTGCCCGCCTGCACCAGCACATATTTCTATTGAAGTAAATTCCATTTTGTTATTTGCTCACGAATTTAGCATTTTTTATGTTACCGCAATTTGGTGTTTACATGATTACTGATTTAATTATTTCGAATCACTAAACTAATGCATATTAGTAACGAAAGGGAAAAGACCAGCGTTAGCAGGAATTAGCAGTAAGAAAGGGAGGCAAGATTTCTTCGCCGGTGTATCAATCATTAATCCTGTTTTCTATGTCCATTCTTTCATGTAAAATTCTAATTACTTCAATAATATTTTCTTTGGAAACACGGTAAAAAATAATATGGGATTTTACTTTTGATGCCCTGTAGCCTTGCCTGATATGGTTCATTGGTTTACCGCTGTTGGCATCGTTGCATATAAATTCTACTTCGTCAATTATTAAATTATAATA
>JAYVNT010000557.1:0-2724 GCA_043758285.1 Flavobacterium sp. | reverse complement strand
CTACCTTTTTGCCAGGAACCATTTTTACTTTACTGGTTTGAAAATAATATTCGGGATTATCAATGTCTTTGGCAGTAGTAAAACGGGCATTTTTCATAAAGTAAACCGAATCGTTTTCCTTTTTGGTGACTTGGGCTTTTACATTAAACTCGCCTTGGTTTGTTCTCGAATTCCAAACTAATGCTTTCTTAGTTTTAAAATTAAATCGAATAGAATCAGGTTCGACCACGTTAGCACCTTGCTTGAAAACCGGTCTTTGCGTATAAGCACCAGTCGAATCTTTTATTCTTCCGGCATAGACTTCGCTTTTTTGATAATCAATAATGATAATTCCCGATTTAAGTTCAATATCTTGATAATAGACTTCGGCTTGATTATAGAGTGTGATTAGTTTTTTCTTTTGATCGAATTTTTCGTAGTCAACCGCTTTTCTTTTAATCTTGCTTTCCAGCAACGGTTTTTTACTTTTGATGCTATCGAATTTTATAGTGTCTGTAACTTTTAGTTTGGCTTCAGTAGCGGGTTTAGGTTTATCTATTTGATTTTTAGAGGCAAAGGATTTCTTTTTTTTGGGTAGGTCTTGTGAATATGCTTTTAGGTTTCCCAGTGTTAGGAAGATTGTTAAAAAAACGATATAAATTGAGTTTCTTTGCAAAGGTTTAATGCTATTTTTGTAGAAATATGGCTTGATTTTTGACAAAGCAAACTTAAACAATATTTTCGGTCAAAAATAAGGAAATATTAGTTTTATAACCAGCAGGTTTTAATTAAAATTAACTTTTACATTCTTATGAATACTTATACATATAGCAAATTTTTAGCAACTTTTTTGTTACTCTTTTTCATTTCACAATCTTTTGCACAATCAAAATTTAAAGTAACACTCGATGCGGGTCATGGCGACCATGATTATGGCGCAGTGTATCATGGTCATATCGAAAAAAATATCACTCTAGCAATTGTATTGAAAGTGGGAAAGATATTAGAGAGAAACTCTGGTATTGACGTGAGTTATACCAGAAAAACGGATGTTTTTATAGATTTGGTTGAACGCGCCAACATTGCGAACAGAGCAGATGCAAATATCTTTGTTTCTATACATTGCAATGCCAATCCGAACAATGCTGCTGATGGTAGCGAAACTTATGTAATGGGTTTGTCTAAAAACGCTTCCAATCTTGAAGCGGCAAAACGAGAAAACTCGGTAATTACTTTAGAGAAAGATTATAAGCAAAAATATGAAGGTTATGATCCAAAATCCCCAGAATCATTAATTAGTTTAACTATAATTGGTGAACAATACTTGGATCAAAGTATTGCCTTAGCTGGAAAAGTTCAAGAAATGTTTATGGGAATTGGCAAAAAAAGCCGTGGCGTAAAACAAGCACCTTATATGGTTTTGCACAAAGCCTACATGCCAAGAATTTTGATTGAAACAGGTTTTATTTCAAATCTGGTTGAAGGTTCAAAATTAGATTCGGAAGAAGGACAACAAGAAATCGCCGAATCTATTGCTAATGCTATTATCAGTTATAAAAAAGAATATTTTGGTGCCAGTGATAGCGATACAATGATAAAGCCATCTCAAAAAATAGAACCAATAAAAGTGGTTGATACAATTGTGAAAAAACCAACAATTAAAATGCCAGAAATTAAAAAACCTGAGCCAAAAGTCGAACCAAAAGTTGTGATAAAATCTGAAATGGCAACTTCATCGGCGGCTTCTTTCAAAGTGCAACTTTCTGCAAGTGGAAAAAAACTAGAGCTTGTCCCTAGTAATTTCAATGGCTTAAGCAATATTTCTATTACTTCGGAAGGAAATTTATACAAATATATGTATGGAGAAACTACGAATTACGAAGAAGCCAAACGATTATTATCGGAAGCCAAAGCTAAAGGATATGCTTCAGCTTTTTTAATTGCATTTAAAGATGGTAAAAAAATATCGGTACAAGACGCATTAAAGCAATAATAACAAGGAGTTTTAATAATTTATTTTAACTTTGCCAAAAACGATTTACCATTGAAAATCACTAAAGAAATTAAGACCGCAATTTTAGTAATTGCCTCTATTTTATTATTTATTTGGGGCTATAGTTTCTTAAAAGGAAGAGACTTACTCAACAGTTATAAAACATTCTATGTTAAATATGACAACGTTGAAGGGTTAGTAAATTCTGCACCAGTTACCATAAATGGACTTATCGTTGGTAAAGTAAGTGCCGTAAAGTTTTTAGACAATTCTGGTAAAATTCAAGTGTCTTTACAAATTAAATCCGACTTCCCTTTTTCTAAATCAAGCATCGCTTCTATTTATGAACCAGGATTAATTGGTGGGAAGCAAATTATGATAACTCCAGATTTTAAGGACAATTCGATTGCTGTATCGGGAAGTGTTTTAAAAGGAGATGTCAAACCAGGTTTAACATCATTGGTAGCAGACCGTTTAACACCACTTCAAGAAAAAGTGGAAAAGATGGTAGTCTCAGCAGATTTGCTTTTGAAAAATGTAAATTCTGTTTTGGATTCAAAAACCAAAGAAAACTTGAAAAGTTGCATCGCCAATCTTGATGCTACTTTAGATGAATTTAAAGTTGCTTCTAAATCAGTAAATGAAATGTTAACTGATAATAAAGGAAAAATCAAATCGACAATGGCAAATGTTGACAAAGCATCGGCTAATTTTGCTAAAATTTCTGATTCATTATCCAAAGCAAATATTGG
>JAYVNT010000556.1:0-2727 GCA_043758285.1 Flavobacterium sp. | reverse complement strand
ATATACCTAATAAGTTTTTTGAAATCAATTTCACCTGGAAATTTTTTAATTTTATCTACGTGGTTCGTATTTTTTAATTCATTTGCTAATTCTTTAAGTGTATCATCTATATATTTTGCTTTTTCTATTTCTTTTTCTTTATCATATTTGTTATGTTTTATTTCTTTACTTTTTATTTTTATACCATATTCAAAGGTCTCAACCATAATTATTTTTAATGTTGTCAATATTAAACCTTGATAGTATGATTCTGAACGTTGCTCAAAAATGACGGCATTTTCTATATAGTTAATCGTTATCGTATTCTTCGAAAGTTTATTTTTATTTTCTTGTTTTACGCGATATTCTTTTTCTTCTGGAATATTCTTACTTTCTAATTTATTCATCATTAAGTCCTTATTTTTCCTACAGAGTTTATTTTATTATTTATATTGTTATCAAGAAAGCAGGTCGTTAAATCATTTTTATTTTCTTTTTTATTTATTTTAGGATTTTTATGTAGTACATTAAGAACTTTTTCAAGAATTTCCATTTCTCTTACATTAGCCATATCAGTATTATAGTAATCTAAAATTTTCCATCCGGGTTTTTTTGTATGTGTGGAACTTCCTTCGCGGTAAAAAGCGAAAGCGCACTCACGTCTATCATAAGCTGTATTCGTATAGAGAACATTCCAATATTCGACTTTACGTGAATTTTCTGAAAGTGTTGTTTTATCATTTTCATCCCACGCCCAACCTTCAGGTGGAGTTACATCAAATTTCGAAGAATAAAATTCTTTTATTTCATTTTTTCTTTTACCATTTATTATTATTATTGGTTCCTTATTCAAAAGTTCTTCTGTTTCTTTTACAAAAAGATCTGTATTAGTTTCTTCATTTTTTAGATTAATTGCCATTGTCATCCATTGATTTATATTTTCTAATGAATCCTCTTGTGTCTTATTATTTTTTTCAAGTATTAAAAAACTTGATATTTCTCTTAATTTTAAAGCATCTTTTATGAGAGGCATGCCAATTTTTACGTATGCATTCCATTTTTCACAGAGATGAAATCCAGAGCTAACTAGTTTAACTAGTTCTTCTGAGTTAAATTTATTCCAGTCTCTTATATCCCATGGGTATTCGGGAATTAATTTTTCTTTTATAGCTAATTTAATTATATTATTTATAAAAGTTCTTCTTTTTAATCCAACAGCTTGTTTTTCTTTTTTTGTTTCAATATTATAATTAATATTATTTGTTGCATAATCTTTTAACTGATTATACTTTTCTTTTTCAAGCGTTAAGCGTATATGATCGATCCACCAACTTTTACCATTACGTAAATCACCTTTAACTAAATTGTCATTGGAAGCCCACCGCCAAAATTCGTTTGGTATTTTATTTTTAGGATCAGAAAAGCCACGAGATTTCCAAATATTATTTTTTAAAAGTGCATTCGCAATCTCGGCTTTTCTCGTTCGTAAAGCAGCTATTTTTTTTAATTCTGAAAGACCATTTTCAACATTGGCAAAAGCAAATAATTTAAATTTTTTATCTTCGTTATTAAAATCAATATTAGTATAGTTCTCAGATATAGAAAGCCTTTTCATAGGGATAATATTTTTTGCAAGCATTCTAACTGTTCCAGTAAAGCTCATTTCACCGGGAATAATCGTACGATTCCATCCGCCGTTAAATTCTTCGATCAGAAGAAGTCCGCGTTTATGTGGTACTACGAAAGCTTTAGTATTTTTTTCTTTTACATTTATCCAACCTATAGCACCATTTTCCTTTGTGATGTGTTTTTTTGCGTATTTGCTTTGGCCAATATATAATCCGCCAAGTTTATCATTATAGGTAACACACCAATGCTTTTCATCATAGTCTCGTTCGAATTGATATGGCGCTCCAGGGACGCGACGAACAGGTGGTCGCTTTTCTCCAGGTTTACCATCGATATCAGTATTAAACGGTCTTTCTGTCCTTTTCCCTTCTATATTTTCCATCATATGCATATTCTAAGCCAGGACTCTATTTTTCCTATTCAGATGAAGAAAATAAATTTGTTTATATTTAAAATCTATTTTAGCGTTATTTTGATTTATATTTTTTTAAAAAGCGGCTATATAATATTTGAAAGACCAGCGCCAAGATTCGTTTGGTATTTTATTTTTAGGATCAGAAAAGCCACGAGATTTCCAAATTTTATTATGCAATAAAGCTATAGCAATTTCAGTTTTTCTTGTTTTTATTGCTGATTCAATTTTAATACTTTCAAGGTCATCATTAATATTTTCAAAGGCTAAACTTTTGTAATTTTCTTCTTCACTATACTCTTTTAGAATTGAATTAGAATCATTACCAAGAATATTAACTTTTTTCATTGGAATAGTATTTTTTGCTAAAATATTAACTGTTCGAGTTAAACCAATTTCTCCAGGAATAATCGTACGATTCCAACCGCCGTGGTAAGCCTCCATTAAGAGAAGTCCACGTTCGTGTAGAACAATAAAAGCCTCACTATCCTTTTTTTTAGTGCTTCTCCATTCATTTTTACCATCTGCTTGCACTGAACGCCCTTTTGCGTATTTGCTTTGTCCGATGTAGAGTCCACCAAATTTTTCGTTGTAAGTAATAGATAAATGTGATCTATCAAAATCTCGTTCAAATTTATATGGTGCGCCTTGAACGTGTCGAACTTCAGGTCTTGGAATACCAGCAATACCTCCAGGACCAGAATTAA
>JAYVNT010000555.1:0-8545 GCA_043758285.1 Flavobacterium sp. | reverse complement strand
GTATGTGTCATAGTTGCTAGCAGCCCGGTCGCCGAATAAATCGATGACCGCCATAGCACCTTCGCCACCCTTTAAATAAAGTGTTGATGCTTCTTGAGTATTATTGGTTGCAGTCAAATAATCCGCATTTTCATTTGAATTTTCTAATAAACTAACCGTGTTTCCTGTCATATTTAAAGCAAATGACTTGCTTACTTTGTCAAAAGTTATTGTTGTGCCAACAGTTTTCTTTTTGTCTTCTTTATAGTACATAGTAATTTTACCTGCTTTGAAGTTTAACAAAGCTATATTTCCAGGATTTCCGTTTTCAACTTTGAAATACAATCCTCTAAAATAATTCTTAAATACTGCCTGACTCGCTAATTGACCACTTGGGGCATTTAAAATTTTGTCTTTAAAAACATCCGTTCTCAAATGCAATCGCAATGACGGTGCATATCGTGCATATACTTTAGTGGTAAGATCTGTTCCATAAGTTGTTAATTTATGTTCTCTTTTATCAAAATAAAATTGGTCATTCTCATGCCCATCAGCATTGTGAGTTCCTTCGTCCCCTGAAGATGGATCCGTTAGCGGAGCATTATTCAACAAAACCGAGATTTTGTTATTGTCAATCACATTATTTTGATCAGTATAAAACTGTTGTTGTTCTGTCAACGATTGGGCTGGATCTAAATCCCTTAAATAGTAGTTGGATTGATAAAGACTCAATTTAAATTTAGACTCGTCAACACCATAAATAGAGTCTAAACGATATGTTTTATTGCCGTCGGAAGCTGTTTCTTTTAACGTTTTAAAATAAGGCACATCTACAATTACGCTATCAATGGTGGGAAGATCAACGTAAAGTGTTGCATCTGTATTGTTAAAAGTAGGATTGGTAGCCGAGAGCTCTAATTGCGTAACAAAGTTAGCTTGCGTAGTTCCAAAAGCTGGATTAGTATAAAAACCAAGAGCGTTTATTGGCAGATTATTGGAAGCAACTGGCCCCAATTTTTGATTATATGATTTCACTGTAGCACCAGTATAACCTTCAAATCCAAAGTGGTCATCGCCTACAATATTGGTTCCTAACTCATTATAATCTTTATCGCAAGAAGCAAAAAGAACTGCTATTAATCCTAATAGAATTGGTCGTAAAAATGATTTTTTATACATAAAACTTAAAATGTTTTTTTAAGAAAGCATACTTTTATAAAAGGTGGTATATGCTTCTGCAAATTTTTCTTTCGAGGCGAAAGGTAAAAAAGGTTTCCCTGAAGATTCTATAAATTTTGTTAAACTTGGAGACACACTTTGGGAGGCAATTATAATACCATCCGAATGTTTTATTGATGCTTTGATAAGGTTTTCATAATTTGGCGATTCTAATTCTTGAATAGCTTCGTGAGGAATAGTATCAAATTTTATTTTATTAATCATTTCCGAATCTAAACTTCCTTCAAAGGATTGTCCATAAACAGAAGTAACAATTTTTGTTTCCGAAAACAATGCTTCGTCTTTATAATAATGTTTCATATAAATTGGTAATAAACTTGCCATCCAACCATGAACATGAATAATGTCTGGAACCCAATTTAATTTCTTAACGGTTTCTACAACTCCTTTGGCAAAGAAAATTGCTCTTTCGTCGTTATCCGGATAAAGCACACCTTCTTCATCGCTAAAAGTGGCTTTTCTCTTAAAATACTCATCATTGTCTATAAAATAAACCTGAATTCTTTCTTTTGGAATAGAAGCTACTTTAATAATCAAAGGCATATCCAAATCATTAACCACTAAATTCATTCCCGACAAACGAATTACTTCGTGTAATTGATGTCTTCTTTCATTAATATTGCCATATCTTGGCATAAAAATTCTAATCTGTCCTCCTTGATCATTAATCATTTTTGGAACATCGTAAGACAGCAAAGAAACCTCATTTTCAGCCAAATACGGCACCACTTCAGATGATACATACAATATCCTCTTATCTTCCATAATTTATTCTACTTTATTTATTGGCAATAAAAAACAGGCAAAAGTACAAAAATTTATGCAGTTATTTATGAAAATGCTAAGTTTGCAACTCATTTACTGAAAGCCAATGCTACTTTTTAACACTCAAAATGAATTAGTTTCTCATTTAAATTCAATTTCCAACGAAACAAATTCCATTGGTTTTGTACCCACAATGGGAGCATTACACCAAGGGCATCTGTCATTATTAAAAGAAGCACGTCAGCATAATTCCTTGGTTGTAGTTAGCATTTTTGTCAATCCGACACAGTTTAACAATGCCGAAGATTTTGCAAAATATCCAAAAACATTAGACAAAGACATAGAAAAAATAAATACTTTTTCTGAGGATATTATTGTCTTCGCGCCAAGCGTAGAAGATATTTATGAAAACAAAACGGTTTCCCAACATTTTGATTTTGATGGTCTAGAAAATCAGATGGAAGGCAAGTTTCGCCCCGGCCATTTTAACGGCGTTGGAACTATCGTCAAACGGCTTTTTGAAATTATAAAACCGAGTAATGCTTACTTTGGCGAGAAAGATTTCCAGCAATTGCAGATAATAAAAAAAATGGTTGAAAAAGCCAAAATTCCTGTGAATATTGTTGGATGTCCAATCTACAGAGAACCAAACGGTTTAGCCATGAGTTCGCGTAATGAAAGATTAACTAACGATGAAAAAAAGGAAGCTGCAATCATCTGTAAAACTATTTCGGAAGCCAAAAAATTATTTAAAACAAAATCGACAGCAGCTGTAACCGAATATGTTAAGAAAGCTTTCGAAAAACATAGTCGTTTTGAACTAGAATATTTTCAAATTGCTGACGAAGCAACCTTATTGCCTTGCATCAGGAAAAGTTCAAACAAAAAATATCGTGCATTCATCGCAGTATTTGTGAACAAAATCAGATTGATAGACACGATTTCATTAAATTAATTTACTTTTGTGTCATGCAAATTGAGGACGAAAATAACTTCTCCCCCCAGTTAGTTTTCCCAAACGAAACAACTAATTCCCTGACCTAAAATCTCTTGAAAATAAAAATCGGTAAATGGCTAACTGTTCTCATTCCTCTTTTGATAGGAATAGCAATTATATACTATCAATTCACCACATTGACTTCTGAGGAAATTGAAAAAATAAAAATCAGTTTTGAGAAAGCCAATTATTATTATATTTTGCTTTCACTTATAATCGCTATTATTGGTTATTGGTCAAGAGCATATCGTTGGAAATATTCGTTGAACCATTTGGGTTATGAAACCAAATTCTTCAACAATTTCTTTACCGTTTGCGTTTCTTATTTAGTCAATTTAACGGTTCCTCGTTCGGGCGAAATTACCCGTGCTGCCTTGTTAAAAAAATATGAAAATGTTCCTTTTGACAAAGCTTTTGGAACTATAGTTGCCGAAAGAATTGTCGATTTATTTATCTTTTTCCTTTTTGTACTTATTGGATTTGTTTCTCAGTTTGACAAAATTTATCAATTCCTTTTGAGCAATAATGTTTCGCTACAATCCTTAATTATTACTGCAATTACTGGTTTACTTTTATTCTTTGTTTTTATCTTAATTTGGATTTACGCTGAATGGAAAATAATCTTAACCCTAAAGAAAAAATTGTCTGGATTAGTTGAAGGAATTACCACCGTTTATAAAATGAAAAACAAATGGAACTATATTTTTCATTCTTTTTTTATATGGTTTTCCTATTTATCCATGTTTTATGTAGCGGTTTTTGCTCTCCCAGAAACTTATAAAATAGGATTTGATGTTGTAATTATGGGTTTTATTTTTGGAAGTCTTGCCGTTGGTTTTACCAATGGTGGCCTGGGTGCTTATCCTTTTTCCATAGCGTTAATCTTTTCGCTTTACGGAATTACAAAAGATGTTGGAACCGCATTTGGATGGCTAGTCTGGACATCGCAAACTATTTTGGCAATCCTTCTCGGATTGATTTCCTATGTTTTGCTTCCTGTTTTAAATAGAAATAGATAATTTTGTTATATTGCTATTCAATTTAACATAATTTTTCTTCAACCTAATTCAAACGTTATGAAAAAAAATATTCTGTTTTTATTTTTCATTTGTTCCAATGCTGTTTTTTCTCAAAAAGTAACCGATACTATTTCGTCTAAAAAACTTAACGAAAAACGAGAAATTACCATTGGATTACCTCCATCATACGACAAACATCCAAATCAAAAATACCCAGTTTTAGTATTATTGGATGGCGATTTTCTTTTTGATGCTTTTCAAGGTGCATTGAGTTATGGAAATTATTGGGACGATTTGCCAGAAGTAATAATCGTTGGAATTAGCCAAAACAAAAATAACGAACGCGAAACTGATTGTGCTGTTGACGAAACCTCAGGATTGCCAACAGAAAAAGGGGAAAATTTCTTTGAATTTATTGGAATTGAATTGTTGCCTTACATCGAAAAAAAATACAGAACCGCACCGTTTAAAATGATTGCCGGATTAGATACAACAGCAGGTTTCTTGAATTGTTATCTGTACAAAGACAATCCCGTTTTTGACGCCTATATTTCAATGAGTCCAGAATTACCCGCGGGTATGGAAGAACAAATTCCGGAAAGATTAGCCGCTATCCAAAAACCTATTTTTTACTATCATTCATCGGCGGATGGCGATCTAAAGAAAATGCGTAAACGAATTCAAATATTAGATGAATCGGCAAAAAAAATAAATAACCCAAAACTCAATTATAGGTTTGACGATTTCAAAGGGGCTTCACATTATTCATTAGTTTTAAATTCAATTCCAAGTGCTTTATACCAAATTTTCTCGGTTTATCAACCGATTTCAACTACTGAATTCAATGAAAAAATCGCGACACTAACTTCAGGATATGTTGATTATTTAGTTAAGAAATACGATGTGATAGATAAATCTTTTGCTTTGAAATTACCTGTTCGGTTAAACGATTTTAAAGCAATAGAAGCAGCAATTCTAAAAAACAAAGCTTACGATGAGTTTGATAAATTGGCACAACTAGCCAAAAAAAATTATCCAAAATCAATGCTTGCTGATTATGAAACGGGACAGATGTATGAAAAAAAGGGTGATAGTGCACGTGCAGTTAAATCGTATTTGGCAGGTTTTCAACATGAGGAAATTGGCGATTTGACTAAAGATATGATGATAGAAAGAGTTGACGAATTAAAAAAATCGTTGCCTAAAAAAGGAAAAAATGGTAAAAACGAACCAGCTGTAGAAGAAACTCCACCAACTGAAGTTACTCCAACAGATACTCCGTCAACTGAAACACCCACAGAAGAGAAAAAGAAAGAATAACACTGAACCAAATTCAGCATAAATGGCTAAAATAAAAACGACTTTTTTTTGTCAAAATTGCGGTGCACAATATGCTAGATGGCAAGGTCAATGCAATTCGTGCAAAGAATGGAACACTATTGCAGAAGAAATTATTCAAAAAGAAGAAAAGACGAGTTGGAAACCTTCCAATACAGAATCGAAACGTGTTTCCAAACCACTCCGAATAAAAGAAATTGATTCCACTCAAGAAGTGCGAATGGACACCACAGATGGCGAACTGAATCGTGTACTTGGTGGCGGAATTGTCCCAGGTTCGCTGATCCTTTTAGGTGGCGAACCTGGGATTGGAAAAAGTACATTGCTATTGCAAATTTCTTTAAAATTACCCTATAAAACCTTGTATGTTTCAGGCGAAGAAAGTCAGAAGCAAATAAAAATGCGCGCCGAACGGATTAATCCAAACAGTGATAATTGCTACATTCTGACAGAGACCAAAACCCAAAATATCTTCCGTCACATTGCAGAAACCGAACCCGATATTGTCATCATCGATTCGATACAAACCTTGCACACTGATTATATAGAATCCACGGCGGGAAGCATTTCTCAAATTAGAGAAACCACAGCAGAACTTATAAAATTTGCCAAAGAAACCAATATTCCGGTGATACTAATTGGTCATATTACCAAAGATGGCAACATTGCTGGACCAAAGATTTTGGAACACATGGTTGACACAGTACTCCAATTTGAAGGTGAGCGCAATCATGTATATCGCATATTGCGTTCCCTCAAAAACCGTTTTGGATCTACTGCCGAATTGGGAATTTATGAAATGCAAGGTTCGGGATTGCGCGAAGTTTCCAATCCTTCCGAGATATTAATTTCGCATCGCGAAGAAGAACTTTCAGGAACAGCCATTGCGTCTACATTAGAAGGAATGCGACCATTAATGATTGAAATTCAAGCTTTGGTTTCAACCGCAGTTTATGGAACTCCGCAACGAAGTACGACAGGTTATAATGCAAAAAGACTGAACATGATTTTGGCAGTTTTAGAAAAACGCGCTGGTTTCCGTCTCGGGACAAAAGATGTTTTCTTGAACGTCACTGGCGGAATTTCGGTTGATGATCCAGCTATTGATTTAGCGGTTGTAGCTGCGATTTTGTCTTCAAATGAAGATATTGCCGTGGGCAAAGATGTCTGTTTTGCTGGTGAAGTTGGACTTTCGGGAGAAATTCGACCTATAAACCGTGTAGAACAACGCATTCAGGAAGCTGAAAAACTGGGTTTTAGCACTATCTTTGTTTCTAAGTACAATAAAATTTCTGCAAAATTTCCCGGAATAAAAATCGTTTTAGTCTCTAAAATAGAAGAAGTGGTGGAGCAGTTGTTTGAGTAAAAAGCGTAAAATGAAAACTAGAAAACAAAAAGTCTTCTTAGTTCTTAAAATCTTGGGCGTTATTTTTCTGCTTGGTTTAGTCTTGCTTTTTGCATTTCGGAATGCACTTTTAGACAAAGTCATTAACCGAATAGATTCCAAACTAACCAAAGACTATCAATGCCATTTAACTATTCAAAAGGCAGCATTTCATGGGGTGACTAATCTAGAATTCCAACAAATTTCTTTGGTGCCTATTCATGCTGACACTTTAGTTAGTATAAAAGAATTGAAGACAAATATCAGTTTTTGGAAACTCCTTTTTGGCGATATTCAATTGGGTAAACTGGAAATCAACAAAGGATTTATTCAGTTAGTAAAAACCAAAAACGGCAGCAACTTCGATGCTCTTCTTCGTTCCAAAAAAGAAAAAAATGATGCTACCGAAATCAATTATGCCAAACTTGTAAATCGCATTACATCAAAACTTTTAGACTTGGTTCCAACCGATATGCAGGTCAAAGGGTTTGCTTTCAAAATTGATGACAAAGGTAACAAAGTGGTTTTTGATTTTAAGCAATTGGAATTGGTAGACAAAAAACTCAATACAGTTATCCAAGTGAATTCTGATAATTTTTCGCAACAATGGAGCATCAATGGTTTTGCTGACCCAAGAGATAGAAAAGCTGATTTCACTTTTGCCAATGCCAAAAATGACATGATTAAAATTCCGTATTTGGATAAAAAATTTAATCTGAAAACCGGCTTCAAATCCATCCATTTCAACATAGAAAATGTAGCAATGGAAAGCGGCGAATTGCATATTGATGGGTATGCTGGAATTGAAAATTTATTTGTAAATCATGCTAAAATTGCCAGTAAAGATGTTGAAATAAAAAAGGCCCGTTTTGATTATCATTGGGTAATAGGAAAACGTTTTATGGCTTTAGACAGTGCATCAACCGTGCAATTGAACAACATCAAATGCCAATCCTATTTGTCTTATACCAACAAAAAAGACAAAGTATATGCACTCCAATTGACTATTCCAAAAATGAAAGCGCAAGATTTTATCTCGTCATTACCTACCGGATTGTTTCGCCATTTTGAAGGTATGGAAGCACAAGGAAATTTTAGTTATGCTTTGAATTTTGAATACAACAATCACAAGCCAAATAATATACTATTTGATAGCAAATTAAAACCTTACGGTTTAAAAATAACCAAATATGGCGAAGCCGATTTGAACAAAATAAACGGCGAGTTTGTCTATCGCGCTATTGTCAATGGCATTCCACAACGACCAATTCTTGTTGGTTCAGCAAATCCAAATTACACGCCAGTGGCTGCTATATCTCCTTATTTGCAAAAATGTGTGTTGACAAGCGAAGACCCTTCGTTTATGACTCATCGCGGGTTTATAAATGAAGCGTTCAAAGAGTCGATTATAAAAAACATTAAAACCAAAAAATTCTCTCGTGGTGCCAGCACCATCAGTATGCAATTGGTAAAAAATGCCTTTTTAACACGAGAAAAAACGGTATCTCGAAAATTGGAAGAAATTTTGATGGTTTACATTTTAGAAAACAACCACATTAGTTCCAAACAACGCATGCTCGAAGTCTATTTTAATATTATCGAATGGGGACCAAATGTTTATGGCATTGGCGAAGCATCACGGTTTTATTTCCAAAAAAGAGCGAGCGATTTAAACGTAAATGAATGTTTGTTTCTAGCAACCATTATCCCAAATCCAAGAGGATTTATGGCAAAGTTTGATGCTACTAACAAATTAAAACCCGCAGCAAAACAAACAGAAAAATTCCTAACAAATCTGATGTTTCGTCGCAATATTTTGACAGC
>JAYVNT010000554.1:0-2738 GCA_043758285.1 Flavobacterium sp. | reverse complement strand
AGAAAATTATTAGACGAAAGAGAAGACTTTATAAAAAATCCAGCTTCTGCACGTTATGCTATTAATTGTGCAATTACAGCATGGCAATTGCATGACTGGGTATATGCAGAAAGAGGTAACTATGCATTTATGAATCATTTTAAATCAAAGGCTGACTTTAGAAATTATCTTTATTCTAAAGAGAAAGATTTTCGAACCATTCACGATTTGGCTGATGGAGCAAAGCATTATGAACTTACTAAAAGACAGACAACAATCTTAGACACGAAAGTTTCTAACTGGAAAAGTGTAAATAAATTCCGTATGGTTTCAGATGAGACGTCACAATTATTCCTTACAATGAAATTTGACAGCGTAGGAATTACAATGACTTTTGACGACGTGCTATATGTAATAACTTTTTTTTGGTATAAATTCTTTAAAGACGATTTAAAAATTGACATCAACAAATTGTTTGAGCACTACACTTGGTTTTAGTGTTTCTACATACCTAAATCTGCGTACAACAAAAGGTTTTGTGCAATAGGGGCTTGACGTTGAAACAATCATCAGCAGTGCATATCCACGCTTTTGTTTCGGCGGACGTAATTCTGTTGGGCATTAGCTTTAAACATCAACTTTTGTTTATAAATTTAGCTTCAGTACTGGGCAGACATTTGGTCAATTCCCCAACTGTACAAAGCCTCGAACGTTGTAGGCAATACTATCGCCGGTTCAGGAATTTAATGCAACGCTTAGTGAAAACCAGCTAAATAATTTTAAATTTATAGATACATAATTAAAAACTATTGTTATGAAAAAAACATTATTCATTGGAGTGATTTGCTGTACAGGATTTCTATTTTCGGCTCCTTTCTTTGGTTACTCACAATACATAAATCCGACTGCCATCACCGACTCAAGTTTCAAAGCATTTATTGTAATATGGGAACAATGCATCACTCGCTTTATAAATGGTGACCCCACACTTTGGAAACAAAATTCTTCACAATCTGATGATGCCACAATTTTTGGCGCATTTGGCGGTTACGGTGAAAAAGGATGGAAGGATGTTGGTGCAAGGTATAATTGGGCATCTTCACAATACAAGACAAGCGGGGCTAAAACAAAAGTAGCGTATTTGAGCATAATAGTTAGCAACGACCTGGCTTATACTGTAGGAATTGAACGAAGTGAATCACTTTTGGGCGATATGAAGAAAACAGCACCGAGAGTTTTGCGAGCAACCCTGATTTTCAGGAAAGAAAATGGCGAATGGAAGCTTTTACATCGCCATGCTGATCCGCTCATTGAAAAGAAAGGGGCGACTACAGCCGAACCGAAATAGAACTAAGTATCTACCACATAATGCGCCTAACAAAAATATTTGCAATAGCAGGGCTTGACGGAAGAGCAATCGGCAACATAACTTTAATCACCTTCAGTACCGAGCTTGACGTTATTAATTGTGCTATGAATTATTTCTTTGTGCATCTGTTTTTCAATTTAACTTCGGTTCGGGCAGGACGTTAATAAATGCCCTGCCATCGCAAATACTCGAAACGTTAGCTGCTACCTTCGTAGACGACATCTTAAATCTCAAATCAATCAAAATAAAACCAACTTTCAATTATGGACTTTAAAGACGAAATCAAACAATTTGGCGACAGAGTAGAAAAACTAAAAGCACAAATCAGCACCGAGGAGGCGACAAAGAATGCGTTCATAATGCCATTCATCAAAGCATTGGGTTATGACGTTTTTAATCCTCTTGAAGTAGTTCCTGAATACGTTGCAGACATTGGAATTAAAAAAGGAGAAAAGGTTGACTACGCAATTATGATGAACGGACAACCTTCAATTTTAGTTGAGTGCAAACATTGGAGTGAAAATTTAGACCCACATAATTCGCAATTATTCCGCTACTTCCATACGACAAAAGCAAAGTTTGGACTTTTATCGAACGGTATCATTTATAGGTTTTATACAGACTTGGTAGAAAAGAACAAAATGGACGAAAAGCCATTTTTAGAATTCAACGTAACTGATATTAAGGACAATCAAATTGAAGAATTAAAGAAGTTCCACAAATCATATTTTGACGTTGACAACATCGTAAATACTGCCAGCGAACTAAAATATATGAACGAACTTAAAACGTTCATCAACACTGAATTTCAAAATCCGACAGAAGGTTTTGTAAAGCATTTTGCAAAACAGGCTTACCCAGGAGTTTTAACTGCTAAAATTATGGAGCAGTTCACAGCGTTGACAAAGAAATCAATTCAACAATACATCAATGACTTGATTACTGAACGTTTGAAATCTGCTTTAAAGAAAGAAGATGCAGACGAGCAAAAAATTACAGAACAAGAAGCAGTTTTAGCAGCAGAGACAGCAAACGAAAGTAAAGTTGACACAACACCAGAAGAATTAGAAGGCTTTATGATTGTAAAAACAATTCTTCGACAAAAAATTGCTTCAAGTAGAATTGCATTTAGAGATGCTCAATCTTATTTTGCTATTTTACTTGACGACAATAATCGTAAAACAATTTGCAGACTTTATTTGAATGGCGGAAAGAAATATTTTGCTTTTATTGACGACCAAAAGAAAGAAGTTAAAAATGAAATTACGACACTTGACGACATCTTTAATTTTGCAGAAATGCTTCATAAAATTGTTGCAGCTTACGACACTGAAAAGAAAGGCAGCAGCTAACAAAGGTATTGCTGCAAGCAGGGCGGGACGTTGTTATC
>JAYVNT010000553.1:0-8583 GCA_043758285.1 Flavobacterium sp. | reverse complement strand
TTGATACCAGATTCATCAACTAAAGCTTTTAATAATGCAGTGGCATATAGTTGTTGCTCTCCTTTTGACAAAGAATCTTTATCAATTACTTCCTCATTTTTATCCAATAGGTCAATATCCATAACATCATCAATTACATTTACTCGAACGTTATAAATAAAGTCGCTTTTGTGCATTATCTTTTTCAACCCAAGCATAATTGATTTTTGCAATGAATACTTTTTATCATCCTTTATTTTATAAATAATTGTATTTATTTTAATCAAAAGATTTTCAGTTACTTCATATTTCTTTTGGTCAGTTTTTACCAATTTGAAATTCTTTTCATATTCAGATAAAACTTTACTATTAGAAGCTAATCTTGTTTTCAAGCTGCCGGATTCTTCTATTAACTTGTTTTTATCATTTGTTAAAACAATAATTTTAGCATCAATAGCTATTTTTTCTTCTCTTAATTTTTGAGCAAGGTGGTTGTCTTTTCGAGCTTCTGCTTGTCTGATTTTTTGAAATACTCTTGATAATAAAATGCGATTATTTTTTTCTTCTTGAACAACAGAATTAAACTGACTTGAAAAAGCTCCTTTTATATTATTGTAAACTGCCTCAAAATTTCGGAATTGCTCTTCATTAAAATCAACCAAAACTTTACCAGATTTTGATACTTCTTCGCTGTTCTGTTTTTCTGACAATGTCAATTTTAATGCTTCTTCAATTTTTAATTTTGCAGTTTTATCAAGGTTTAAATCATTTATCTTTTTGAGTATAGATTTTGAAAACTCATTTAACTCTTCAATTAAGCTTTCTTGATTTATAGCATTTGAATGAAATTTATGCTCGTAAACCAATTGGTTTTTTAAAGCCACTAATTTTTTTCCTGCAATAACCAAAGGCACAATATCCATCAGCTTTTTAAGCTTGTTTTTTATCTCCGCAGATTCCAGTTTAAAAGTATCTCTTTCTTTCTTCATTACTTGAAGCTCTTCAACCGTAATAGCGTTACCTTCTCTTATTAGTTTCTCTTGAAGATTATCGCTATTTAATTTATGATTTAATATTTCTTTGTCGATATTGAATTGCTTGTCTTGATTCATTTCTAGAAGTCCCAACAATTCCTTTTCGTTGTCAACAAGAGAAAATAATTTTGTTTGTTGTAATGGTGATGCTCCACTTCTTTTTAACTTAGTCAATAACGTTTCTAAATTCTTTTTTAAATCTTCATATTTCTTTATTCCTAATACTTCAGAATACGCTTTACTTAGATTTTTTAATTCAGATTTGGATTTTGCTTCGGCTAGTGAAACTATTTTTTCAGCATCAAAAAAGAAAAATTTAGCAATCTCTCTTGGTAAAATAAAATCATTGATGAAAACTTCATATCCGACCTCTTTAGTTAATTCGTTCTCAAGACCATCTATAAATATTTTTAAATCTTCTGTTTCTGTTTTTAAATCATAAGACCGTTTCAACACAACAGACTTGCAAGGAATTGAAGGAATTAATAAATCTTTAAGCTCGATTTCTACTGAAAGTATTGATGAACTATTACTGTTATTTTCAAATTCGTTCTTTACATCACGATTTAGTAATGTTTTTAAGAATTTTTCATATCCGCCAGCATTTTTTATATCCTTACGGTATTTATCTTCGACTTCGCTCATCATCCTACCATAGAACACCCAAATTAAAGAAGTTAAAAAAGTAGTCTTCCCGAAACCATTCTTACCAGCAATTATACTAATGTTTTTGGAAGCATTAGGAGAAAAAATAATCTCGTTATTTCCTTTATAAATTCTGAAATTTTGGAATAGAATTTTATTTATTTTCATAACTCATTTTCATTTACAAAATTTTCAATTCTTTTTTCTACATCGTTATGAAGTCCGTATTTTGAAATCATTAATGTTTTAGTTTCTTGTAAAGCAATCAAATTATCAATCAAGTGATAATATTCCGGTTCTTCTTTACAAACGTCTCTTAATATTCTTCGTTCGGTATCGTCTAACGTTTTGATATTATTGGTGCTGATGTCTTTATTGAAGATTTCTTTGTATAATTCGCCAACGCTGAAATCAAAAATACCGTCTCTATTCCAGGTTACTTGTATGGCAATCAATTCTTGGTTATTAATTAAAGTAATGTGTGGTCTTTCTTTTTGAACTTCTTTTTGAACCAATAATAAATCTTTTAGAATTTGGTATCTGTAATGAGCATTGTAATTTCCATTGAAAGAACCGTCTTCTCGGATTGCCTCTTGACCGTTTCTTCTGGTTTCGGAACGATTTTCAGTTAAGTTTCTATTTTCAACTAATCGATTTCTAAAGTCTAATAATGGTTGCATCCAATTTTGACCATTGTCAACCAAAGCTGTCATTGACTTATCACTTTTTACAACTGTACAAGTCCAACATCCAAAACGGCTCTGTCCACACGAGCTGTGTTCTTTATTTACTACTACTGTAGGACATTCATAATCATCAGCACTGGCATCGGAATATATTTTAAAAAGAATGGAATTATCGAAACCCCAAGGGGATTGAACCGTGTTAATAATATACCATACTTCCTCTAAAAACATATCTTTTATTGGTGCATAAACATAGGTATTTGCTGTGCTGTTATGTTTTGACAATCTACTACCTGTTACCTCATGTTTTCTCATAGAACGCTCTCTAGTAGCGCTCTCTTCATATCGAGTACCAAGTAAAACTATTGCTTCTCCTTTCTCGTCTATTTGATCTAAAAGGAAATTTGATGTTGGTCGAATTTTAAGTTTGTCTGTACACCATCTAAAAGCATTATTGGGCACTGGATAACCTTTTCCTACTACATTAACCCAAAAAGTTTCTTCTAGTTTCGGAATTGTTTTTTTAACAAAAATTGGTAAATCTTGATTTCTAGCTTCTTCACTTATTTTTGATAATACATCATCAACATAATTTGATATGATTGGATTTTCAACCATTGTATCGTTACAAACTATATAAACTGGTCTTCTTAATTGATATGGAAAAGGCAGGTCTTTTCTAATTCTTTGTAATGCAATCCAAACTAATGTTAATAATACAGTAGAGTCTTTCCCTCCGCTAAATCCTATTATCCAAGGTCTATCTGAAGTGTCAGCATAGGCGTATTGGTCAATGATTTCTTCTATTATACCTTCAACTTTTTTATTTCGTATTGGTGTCATTCTTTATTTTTATTTAGCTTAAAAATATCTTTTTATTTGTTGTTTTATAGAAACTCAATGTGTAATTTTTCTAAACTCATTAAGTTTAATATAATTTCAAACTTTTTATTCTTTGTTATTATTCTCTTCATCAAGCTTTTCAAATTCTTTCTCAACTTCTTCCAATAATTGTTTTTCGGTTGGAAGGTATAATTTGTATTGACTTGCGATGATATTTTTTGCATTCTCTGGTAACGTAAATTTTACTACTCCATCATTTTTTCTTGCACATAATAAAATACCAATTGTTGGGTTTTCATTTTCGGTTTTCTCAATTCTGTCGTAATAATTCACATACATTTGTAATTGTCCGATATCTTGATGCGTTAGTTTTTGTGTTTTGATTTCTATGATTACAAAACATTGCAGTAACCGATTGTAGAAAACCAAGTCTACAAAAAACTCGTCGCCTTCGATGTGTATTCTTTTTTGTCTGGCTACAAATGAGAAACCGTTTCCAATTTCTAAAAGAAATTCTTGTAGGTGTGTTATAATTGCTTGTTCGAGGTCTCTTTCGTAGTATGATGCTTCGCGTTGTAATCCCAAAAATTCCAAATACATTGGGTCTTTTATTATCTCTCTTGCATCAGAAGGTAATTTTTCATTTTTTGCCACTGCTAAAACACTTTCTTTGTCATTGCTTAACAAAAGTCGTTCGTATAAACTACTATCAATTTGACGTTCTAATTGTCTAACAGTCCAATTATTCTTTTTACATTCTTCGATATAAAACGTTCTTTTGTCTTCACTATCAACACTTAACAGTAATTTGTATTGGCTCCAACTCAATTGTGCATACAGTGTGTGCACAATTGGAAATGTTCTGTAAAACTGACGATATAAATTGATTTGACGAATTGAAAAACCACTGCCAAACTCCGGCTGTAACTGTTCTGACAAGTATTTTATTAGATAATTTCCATAATCAGCTCTATCTTTTCCTTGTTGCTCTTCTTCAAAAATACGTTTGCCAATATGCCAATACATTAATGTTCTTTGGTTATCAACAGCTCTTATTGCAGTGTCTTTAGCATCTGTAATAATAGATTTGATTTCGCTAATAATGGATTGATTAATGAGCATTTTTAGGTTTTAAAAAAGGTTAAACGGTATAACGTACAAACATAGTAAAAAGCAACGGAATGTAAAAGAATGAAATTGAAAAAGGATAGGCAGGATAACCAAAAAACGTAAGAAAGATATTTAAGATTTTTAATGAAATTAAAAACAGATTTAAGTGGCTGTTTGAGTGAAAACTATACTTATCTATTCATCATATTTCTTTACTATGTTCTAATGTTGCCCAAAAGTTAAAATGATAAAAAAATAAAATATGTTTGTGGTCAAATTTGGTTATCCTGCCTATCCTCCTATTTCAATAAAAATAGATGCAAAACGCACCCTCTTTTGAGTGTTTTAAAATTTTACTTTTTTAATCCGCTCCAACTTCTTTGTTTTTGTAATCCACTTCTTCGTAGCTTAGTTCTTTGACTGCATACACATACCCTGTTTTCTTGCTTATTTTAATGAAATTGTGTTTCTTTAATGCTTTCCCAAGCTTGTTTATTGTGCCGTCATTCAAGTTTAATTTTGTTCTGTCGGCTAGTTTGGCAGCTATTTGAGAAGCATTTAAAAATAGCGTTGCTTCTTCTTTTGGACAAGGTTCGAACCAGGTTAATAAAAGTTCCTCTTCAGGGCTATGTAATTGGTATTGTTCGTTATTTGCGGTTATGGATTTGATTTCTTCTTGGTCGAACCAAAACCTAAAACCGCTTTTGAAAAGAAACAATGCTTGTGAAAACGCAAGGTTAATATCAACATCATGTTGATATTGTATTCCTTCCAACTCGAAACAAAGAAACCTTCTGCTTCCTGTACTGTCGTTTAAAAACTGTGCTGTATTGACACTTCCCGCAAATGATGCTCGTCTTGGCATTGTTTCGTTGTTGTGTCCGTAAGCTTTTCTCATTCGGATTTGAGTTTTTGTAATGATTTCTTTTAAGCTGCCGATTTCGGAACGGTTTAGGTTTTCTAATTCATCAAGATTGATTAACATACATTCGGCTAGTTGCACCAGAGTATCTTTATTGTTTGGGTTGATGGTTCCGGAAAATAAATACTCTTTCAATTGCTTTGGTACAAGCTTCTCAACCCATGTTGTTTTTCCTAATCCTTGTTTGCCGCTGAATACAATTACTGTGTGATTTATTACTTTATCATCGAGCACACAACCGACCATAGCCACCAACCATTTTTTGAAACAATGCTGCCAAAGTTCTTGTTTTGTAGTAGTGATTGTGTTTGCTAATTCGGTAATATAATCGGTCTTTTCATCATAAGTAGGCAAATTGAAGAAGTAATCTTCAAACGGATTGTACAAAGGACAAAAATCAGAATACAGTAAGTTTCGCAATGAGGAAAGGTTTGTTTTTAATCTTCCTTTTAAACACTCTCTCAACATAGAATTTTCAATAAAATCATTCATCACATTCCATTTCTTTTTACCGAAATATTGGAACTCTAATTTACCTGAAACGATGTTGTGACGGAATACATATTTGTTTGATAAAAATAGCTCTAAACGGTCTATTTGGGTTGGTTTTGGTTTGTCATCATCCTCGTCTTCGACTTCGGAGGTTTGGGGTTTTAGGTTCTGGGTTTTGGGTTTATTCTGTTTGGGATTAAATTCATTTGTTCCGAATTCGTTTAAGTTTCCGTAGGCACTATTAACTGCTTGTGTTACTTCTTTTTCATCATAACCAAAATCAGTTAAAATGTAACCCAATGCTTGTTGTAATGAAACACCTTTTCGGTTAAGGTTACACGCTAATTGATGCACGAATACGTTGCGACTACCATTCACGAATTGTACTTTTTTTTCGGTGAAATTTACGCAATGGTTGTAGATGGCATCAAAATCTAAAATGGGTTCAAGGTTTTGGGTTTTGGGTTTTGGTTCTGTTTCGGTTAAAGGCACTTCGACTGCGCTCAGTGTGACAAAGGTTTTAGAATTTTCATTTAAGTATAAATTTTCATCCCAAGAATAAAAACATAACCTGGTTAAATCTTTGCCCGATTTGTCGATTTCGAGTTTTAAAATACTCTCATAATGTGCTTGGACTTTTAGAAATGTTTCTTTGTGTTCGGTTTTTGGTGTGTCGATTTTGACTAGAATTTTTAAACCGTTTCCCGATGGACTAACGAAACTCGCAAAAGTGAACTCGGATTGATTGACCAAATGCTTTGTATTTTGCAAATCTACTGCACTTAATTTGTCGATGTCTAGGATTATGAATTTTGAATATTCGGTTAGGAATTCCAATTTTCGACCACCAACAAACTTTCCCGAAGGTGTGAATGCTGGAAGTGATTTTTTTGCTTTGTTGTATGCTTCCTCTTTTTTTTCAGCCAGTGATTTACGCAAATAAACAATGGCGTGTTTGTATTTTCCAATTTTGATTTCATCCAAAATAGCCGGAATGGATTTGTGTTCTATGACTTCGTTGAAGTTTTTAAAGACTGTGATCATTTTTCGTTTTTTTAAAGAAATTATAGGTTTTGATATTTTTCTTTTGTCTTGACACAAAAGAAACAAAAAGTCAAGTCTTGGAATTTTCAGCGGTCAATTCCAATCTCAAATCCTAAAAGAAAAGAACTCGCTTCGCTCAAACAGCTTTTCTTTTTACGGATTTTTCGATTGATTGACACTCGCTTCCAAATCCCTAGGACGGGTTAAAATCGGATTGATTTACGCTTTGGTTTGCAATCGCAAACTTCGCAAGTTCCGTTACAATCGCTCATACTATCGTCCTTTAAAAGATTTGTTGTAATGCTCCGTTAGCAGTTTTTCTACATCGGAAAGTTTGTAGTAGATTTTGTTACCAACTTGGCTGAATGAAATTTTACCTTCGTCTCTCCAGGTTTGAGCTGTACGTTTTGAAATTTTCATCAGTAACAGAAATTCTTGATTGTCAAGAAATGTTTCTTTCTTCGGGTCAGCCTTGATTGAGATTTGGCTTTGAATTGTGTCTAATTTTGTCATTAGATCTGTGAACTGGTCTTTTGTGAAGATAATTGCATCCATTTTTAAAAGTTTTAAATTGTTATGATGCAAATGGAAGAAATAAAAAAAAGTCCGATAAGTACTTTTTAGTCCGATAAGACTAAATAGTTTGTAACGATTTGATTATTATATACTTTAGAAGTAAGGGATTTTTACAAAATCGGACTAAAATCTAACTTTGATGTCATTATTTGGGTCTTTGTCAGTGCGATTTGGTGATAGATAGGTTTGAACAGTGGCTTGTGAAAGTGGTTCGCCTTTTTCATCTACAAATACATCGCATATAAATTGACTTATATCTTTAATTTTTCCTTGAATATAAGGTTTGCCATTTGGTTTCACATTAACCATCATTTGTTTGAAAGCATTTGTTATTATATTAGTTGGACCATTTAATTTGATTTTTTGAAATGGAATATTTGAACTGTTTTCAGTAGCTTTTTTTTCTTGATTTTCTTTTTCAAAATCGTTTTTAACTTTACGCATTATTTGTAATTGCTCAATTAATTGATTGCATTGCTTGTCATAAGGTTGCAACTTATTATTAAGTGAAACTATATCAGCTTGGTTGTATTCAAAGATTTCATCCATTAAATAAATAATCTTGTCATTAAAATTATCTAATGAATTTATATAGCTTTTTGCTTCAAAAAAAGAAAAATACCTATCGTCAGTATCTGCGTTAATTTGTCTTTTAGTAGCTTTTGGTTTGATATCAATTACGCTCAAATATTGCAACTCTGTTCGTTTTTTATCAATTAAAATGTACAACTTATTGTATCTACTCAAAGCTGTTTTGGAGCTGAAAAAGGCTTCATTATTGGCTAATAATTTTTCGAGTTTGCAAATCCATATTTCCGGGTTCTTCACCTGGTTGAATTGATAATCTATAAATGCAGGAAATTGAGATTGTTTGAGTTCTAAAATTTTCGCAATTAAAGCATTGCAATAGTTTTGAATAGTGATTTTGTCTTCAACGATTATATCAAATAAAGGATTTTTGGCCAGAGCCGCAGGCACTGCCAATAATTCTACAAACTCGGCGGTTTGCATATTTTGATCCTTTGAATTCAATTGTAATATTGTTTTTTTTGTTATTCATTTGGTATTGAAAGGTAATTAAAAGCGGTTTTAAATTGGTTGCTTTTTGGAAGTCCTAGTGTTTTCAACTAGTGTTCGTTTATCACTCGTTTCGAATGCTTTAAAAATTACTTATTTACTTTGTCGTAAAGTTATAAAATAAAAAAAATCCTTGTTAAAGGATTTTAGTTGAAGTTATTAACAATCGTTTTAG
>JAYVNT010000552.1:0-2743 GCA_043758285.1 Flavobacterium sp. | reverse complement strand
AATTTAAAGTCTGTCTCACCGACCTCCTCTATTATCTTAAGAAGTTTGTTAATACGAAATTCATTAAGATGAACCATCGTAATTGGAACTATATTTTTTCCTGATTGCTGTAATACCGCTGGAGAAAAATTGAAATTTAGAATCTCATGGGCGTTTTTCATTTATCTTAATTTCTTTTTCCATTAAGTTTAGTAAGTTGTTCTGTCAATTCCTCTAAGATTTCCTCTTGTTTTGAAGTTGCTGCCATAAGTGATTCCGCAGTTCGGGTTAGCGCATCACCATATTTCCCTAAGTACGTTTCTAAGCTGCCGCCAACTGTATCTCTGTAATCATTAAGTCCAGTTTGAATTTGACTAAAGATTCCTTGTAGTCCTTTTTCAATCACGGTAAATTTTTGCGCGTAATCAGTTGAAACATCTTTGGCAGTTAAAAGCGACTTTTGAATTTCCTGAATCGTTTCTGAATTATTCTTTAAAAATTCATTTGAATGCTGAGAAAATTTTAGTTGTCCATCTTTAAACGAACTTGATGAGCTATTTACATTTTCTGAAATCAACTTAAGTTGGTGAGCAGCGCTATTTAATTCGTTCTGAACTTTACTAAATTTTGAAATTGTTTCGGTAACCTCAATTGACAATCCGTTCATTTTTTCAATACTGATATTGAAAGCAGCAAGGAGATTCTCAGAAATTTGCAAATTGTCTGACTGCTTATTTATTAAAACTTCTTGTCCCAGTTGAAGATCTCCCACCTTAATCTTTAATATCTCACTCATTTCTTCAACCTGTTTTCTCATCTGATCAGTCGATTGTTCAGATTGCGAAAGTGTTTGTTTAGATATTTGCTGAACTATTTCTTGCAAGCCCCTGAAGTTCTCATTTAAATTCTCAGTCATATTTTGAAGTTTTGCTGGGAAATCAGTGAGCGAATTTCCAGCTTGACTGAGAAGAGTCGTAAGGTGTTCAAGCTCGGACTTAGTAGAACCACTCATGGACGTTTTAAATTCGTCAATCATACTTCCAAGAGCGGCTTGAAGTTCTTTCACAACGTTTTGAGTCATCTCTTTAGCCGGATCTTGCATTTTTTTTCCCAAATTTTCAATCTCGGCTTTTACTGCTTGTAGTTCAGGAATAACTCCGTTTTGGATTTGGTTGCTCATAATAGAATCAAAACCCGCTTCAATTTTGGTTGATAAGTCTGTTGAAAATGATTGCAGGGCTGTAGATTGCTTCCTTGATTCTTCATATAAATCTCTAAAAAAATTAGCAGGTTTTATTTTATTGTTGTTTTCATCTATGTAACTAAAGCTTTCAACAAGGCTGTCTTTAAACTCACCGACTAATTCTATCAACTTATAAACAGCAATGGTTTCCTCGCTTGATTTGCCCTTTTCATTTTTCCATATCTTATGTGAAGTTAATTTCGCAAATACGATTGACCCTATAATTCCGAAAATCGAGGCAATAAATGCTGATTTAAGACCATTTAATAGTGCCGGAATACTTTTCTCAATGTTATTGACGTCGAATAACCAAAGACCATAAGCGATTCCTATAAAAGTCCCTAAAATCCCAATCGTTGGAAATATTTGTGGAATAGATTCGAAAATATAAGGGTTTATATCATTAGGGCTCTTTTTTGCACGATATAAATAATAAATACTGAAGATTAACCACCCAGTTAATAAGCAATAGGGCAAAAACTCAATAATGGATTTCATTTATTCTTTCATTTTTTTAATGGCTTGTTGAATAATTTCGTCGCTGGTTGTTACGATTCTGAATTCTACCCGTCTTGATTGATCATTGTCAATAGTTTTTTTTGAGAAAATTGTAAGATTGTCTTCGGAATCGACTGTTCTCCCAAAAGAAAGTCCATTTGCGGTTATCCAATATTGTAAAATTTCCTTTTTATTATTTTCCAATTTTGTGAAGCAATCCTGAGTCCTTAAATACGCCAAAACGTTTCGAGCTCTATTTTGGGATAATTCCATATTGTCAATATAAGGGTCAGAATCTCTTTTGATTGGTTTGGTATTTGTGTGACCTTCTATTCTAATTTCAGCTATTTTTTCTTTGTACTTGTCCTTCATTACAACGCTTAAATATTTAGGGAGAAATTCAGATAAGACACTTTGAAAGTAAGGTGTTATTTCAGAGCTGCCCTCTCCAAACAAAACTTGCGGATTAGTAAATTTTATCGACAGATCTTTATCTAGCTTAAGATTCCATCTTTTAAAATCATTTTTGAAAGTAATGTACAAATCATTATATAAGCCTTTTTTCGTTTCTTCATATTCTCTAAAGATTCTATTTTGATCATTTTGTTTCCTTTTTATGACAACCATATAAGAAATAGCCATGAAAAGAAACATAATCATTAATACTGTCATAAGGTCGGCAAGTGGTATCCAGTGACTATCTCTTTTTGTCGCCATTCTTTAAAGAAGCTCAATGGTTAATAAGTCATTAGGTTGGGCATTATTGTGCTTTTCTAATTTATTCATCACTAAATTAAGGTAAACTTGATCATGGGATCCAAATAATTCTTTAGACTTCTTTTTTACAATTTAACTTGATTGTCAATAATGTGATATCTTCAATTGTTGGTTATGACTAAAATTAAACTCTTTTAATCTTTAATAAATAATCACTCGTAACCGACTAAAGTCGGATTTCTTTTAAATATATGCCTCTCTGTTGTTAGATCGGGTATTTTAACTGTCTGATGTGAGGCGACCCCC
>JAYVNT010000551.1:0-2746 GCA_043758285.1 Flavobacterium sp. | reverse complement strand
CGATGATAGAGGTATGTATATGTTCTCGTTAGGTCAAAAATCAAGAATTGATGCTATCTTTCTTTCTGGTGGACCACGATTTTCTTTTGCACAACCATAATAATTATTTAGATAAATTTGATAAAAACTCGTCATTGCTGGCGAGTTTTTTTTATTTTTATTGAAATTTATAGCATGAATAAAATCTTATTGTCTCCCGAAATTCAAGAGTTTATAAATTCAAATATAAATGCTGATGTTTCCAAATTAGCATTGCAAAAAAACAAATTCACAGCTAGGGATTGGGTTGAAATTCTGAATCAAATTGCAGCCAAACAAAAAGCAAAAACCAAACTTCCAACTTGGTTTAACTCATCAAATATTTATTATCCAAGCAAAATTTCTGTTGAGCAAACTTCTTCTGAGAAAACGGCACAATATAAATCGCAACTCGTGTCTGGTTACAATTTAATTGATTTAACTGGTGGTTTTGGCGTGGATGATTTTTACTTTTCCAAAAAAATAAATCAGGTTACACATTGCGAAATCAATCAGGAATTATCAGAAATTGTTGCGCATAACTTTGAACAATTACAAGTAAAAAACATTCGGTTTATTGCTGGTGATAGTTTAGAAATTCTTAAAGATTTAAATCAAAAATTTGATTGGATTTATATTGATCCTTCGAGAAGAAATGAGGCCAAAGGCAAAGTATTTATGCTCAAAGATTGTTTGCCAAATGTTCCGGAATTATTAGATTTTTATTTTGAATTTACCGATAATATCATGATAAAAACTGCTCCTTTTCTTGATATTTCTGCTGGATTATCAGAACTAAAAAATGTAAAAACAATTCACATTATTGCTTTAGAAAACGAAGTCAAAGAACTGCTTTGGATTTTAGAAAAAAATTATTCCAAATCCATACAAATAGTTACTTGTAATTTGACAAAAGATGCTGCGGAAGAATTTGCTTTTGAATTCGGGAATTCATCAATTTCAAATTATAGTTTGCCTAAAAAATATTTATTCGAGCCCAATGCTGCAATCATGAAGTCTGGGGGATTTAATGATATTACAGTACGTTTTGAGGTTGAAAAACTGCACCAGCATTCACATCTTTATACTTCAGATATTTTGGTTGATTTTCCGGGAAGAGTTTTTAAAATTGAAAATAATTTTGAATACAACAAACAAAACATGAAATCCTTTTTGGAAAACAAAAAGTCCAATATTACTACTCGAAATTTTTCGGAAACGGTAGAAAACATTCGAAAAAATTGGAAAATTAAAGAGGGTGGAAATTTGTATTGTTTTTTTACAACTGATGCAAATGATACTAAAATAGTTTTACTTTGCAGCAAATTAAAATAAACCCATGAAAAATGTAATTTTAGCATTATTTCTAGTAGTGAATCTGACTGTTTTTGCCCAAAAACCTTGTGAAATAGACGACAACATAACCGATAGTTTGGGCACTTATAAATCAACCAAACAATTCATAATTTTTGAAAGAAGTTTTGCTGGGAATTCTAACGATATTTTGTTTGCTTTATTTAGCAATAATGGCATTTTAGGTATTGAGATGCAACAATTGCAAAGTAGTGCTGGCTTTATAAAAGCCAACTGTTTCGACTCCAATTCAAGAATTTATTTGCAATTAAACAACGGAAAAATTTTGACTTTGTTGTTTGCTGGAAATGAAACGTGTGGCACTTTAATTCGCAATGATAAAAATGAAAACAGCAGGATTATGACTGGTTCGTTTGTATTTTCAAAAGATAACTTTGAAGAGTTGAAAGTATCGCCCGTAACGTTTATGAGAGTTAAGTTTGCGAGCGAAACTATTGATTTTCCATTTAAAACCCAATTTACTGCTGAGCTAGACAAAAAAATCTATCGACCAGAAAATTACTTTATTGATTACTTGAAATGTGTTGAAAACTAATCTTGGCAACGCCATTTCAAGTTAGAAACTTCATCTTTATTACTTCCATTTAAGTTGTAATGCCACCATTCCGAATCGAATGATTTGAAATTGTTCTGTAGCATTATCTCTTTTAAAAACTTTCTGTTAGCCAAAATTTCTTCTGAAAGATTTTGGTAATTATGACTGGCTTCTTCTCCGAAGAAATCAAATTCAGTTCCCATATTTACTTCCACGCCAAGTGAATCAACCAGCGAAATATCTACTGCTCCACCACGATTATGAATAGAACCTTTCTTTGGATTGGCCACAAAATTAGCATCTGGAACAATTTTCCACATCTTTTTTTGAATAGATTTTGGACGATAGCAATCGTAAAGTTTTATTCTGAAACCTTTTTCTAAAAACGATTTATTGGCTTCCAATAAAGCTTTTACAGTTTTTGCTCTTAGGAAACATTCATCGCAAGGATATACTTTTGCTTTTAGGAAATTATCGGCTGTAGCATATTTCATGTCAAAAACAAAATCGTTGCTGTAGTTTCTGAGATTAACAAAAGTATTGCTGTCAACTTCTTTTGTGATGTCTAACAAAACAGTTGATTTCTTTGAATCTAGATAAGTGGATTTACAGGAAAACAATAGGCTTACCAATATTAAAAAAACTATTTTTTTCATAATTCTATACCTCATCACTTGTAAAAGTAGTGAAACTTCTCTTTTTGAATGGTCTGATAATCAATCGACCTTCACGATCAAATTTAATATAATTATAAACCCAATTTAGCAAAACAACCGCTTTGTTTTTAAAACCAATTAGTGAAAATAAATGCACAAACAT
>JAYVNT010000550.1:0-8598 GCA_043758285.1 Flavobacterium sp. | reverse complement strand
TCGATGCTGAAATAAACTTAGTTGATATTAATGAAAAATTTATTCGATTACTGAACCAGTTTGAACCTTTTGGACCACAAAACATGACCCCAATTTTTATGACCAAAAATCTAAAAGATACAGGTTATGCTAAACCACTAGGAAAAGATAACGAACATTTAAAACTCTTTGTAAAACAAAATAATTCTGAAGGGTTTGGTGCTATTGGTTTTAATTTGGGAGATAAATTAGAGCTTATAAAAAATCAAAAACTCTTTGAAATGGTGTATCATCTTGACGAAAACGAATACAACGGAAACGTGTCTGTACAGCTGCGGATTAAGGATTTGAGGTGATTTTTATCCCTTTTTCATTCAATTCTCTTTCTTTTTTGACAAAAAATTTAGTATTTTTACTTAAAAAATAAAAATACCTATTCAGATGGTATTTTTAGGTACTCCGATGTTTTTTTAATGCCATGACAAGCTCATCGTAGTAAAAAAAATACTCATAAAAGTATAAATAAGTAGCATCTGAGTATAAAATTTACATATATAAATGTAAATTATAAAAACATAAGTATATTTTATAATTATTTAGTTGTGTTTAATACTTATATGAGTATAAAAAATAAACATATAATAAAAATTTAATTTATTTGTAGTTTTAATTTCAAATTTTTAACCTCATGAAAAAGAAAGAAAACCTTCGATTGTTTAATTTTTCAGACAGTAAATTAGCAACGCTCACTGCAGAAAAACTGGCTTTTATGCGCCGTGATGCTGATGCATTTTTGAATTTTGGACTTACCGAACCCGATTTTGTTGCTCTCGAAAATCAAGTTATTGCTTTTGAAAATCTTGAAACCGATGGCGAAGCGTTGGGCACACAAACCACGGCTACCGCCGATAAAGAAGTAAAAGCCGAGGAATTGCGTGTAGCAATCAGAGGTATAATGTTTCGAGTGGTTTTGAAATATAAGGAAAACTCCGCAACGTATCGAAAATTTGGCACCGAAGCATTGGCGCAACAATCGGATGCTGAATTACTGTTGGTTGCAAAACGTGTCGTTCGCACTGCTACAGAATTGTTGCCCGAATTAGCACCACACGGTGTGACTGCCGTCATGCTAACTAACATTATTGCACTTAAAGAAGCATTGGAAAATCTTGTGGTAGACATGAAAATGAAAATGAGCGACCGTGAAATTAAACAGGAAAATAGGGTTGTTGCTGCCAATGCAATTTATTCAAATCTTGTCAGATATGCCAACACAGGGCTAGCCATTTGGGCAACTACAAATGTAGCAAAGTACAACGATTATGTTATTTATGAGGGATAAGCGCAGTTGCGATTAAAGGATTTGTGAGGAAGAATAATATCATTAAGATTTCTTTTTAAACCAAAATTTATATAGACTAACAATCCCAAAAATAAAAGGCGATACCAATAAAGAGAATATTGCACCCGTGATAAAGGACAAATTTCTACCTAAATCACTAGTTACCTTATATTCTGCTTCCCTAAAACCTTTGAGCTGTTCATCTGTGCCAAAAGATCCATCCTTATCAAGGTCAAAAAGTGATAACTTATATTTATAATAAATATCGGTTATAAAAGCATTACTAACTATAAGCAAGTAAATTGAGAAAAAAAGAATTAAGAAGAAAAAGCTTTTTTTATTAATCTTATTTCTGAAATAAAATAAAACTAAAATAATGACGATGCTTAATAATGAAGCAATTAATAAATGATATTTAAGTGTTATTTCATTCATTACTAATACTCCTTCAACTCAAAAGTTTCCCCATCAAAAACACCATAGGTAAAATACCCAATCCAATCGCCAAGGTTAATGTATTGTGCGTTTTCGCCAACGGTAAGCACCATCGGTAAATGACGATGACCAAAAATAAGGTAGTTGTAATGTTTGGTTTCGAGTTTGCGTTTCGCGTATTGCACCAGCCATTCGTTTTCTTCGCCAAGGAATTTCACATCGGCATCGCCAGAAATAAGTTTGTTTTTCACGGAAAGATATTGTGCCAGTTTCACACCCAAATCAGGATGCAACCAGCGGTACAACCATTTCGAAAACGGACTGGTAAACACTTTTTTCATCCGTTTGTAACCTTTGTCGCCAGGACCTTTGCCGTCGCCATGACCAATTAAAAACGTTTTTCCGTTGAACGTATACTCTTGATTGTCGTGATAAACGGGAATATTTAGTTCTTTTTGAAAGTAGTCGTCCATCCATAAATCGTGATTGCCCACAAAGAAATAAATAGGAATGCCGCTATCGCGAATTTCGGCTAGTTTGCCCAAAACGCGCACAAAACCTTTAGGTACCACGGTTTTGTATTCGAACCAAAAATCAAACAAATCACCCAAAAGGAAAATGCATTCGGCATCTTTTTTCACTTCGTCCAACCAAGCGACAAACTTTTGTTCGCGCGGAAAACTCGCTTCGGGCGTTGGTGCACCAAAGTGTTGATCGGAAGCAAAATATATTTTTTTGTTGGGAGAAATGTTCATTTTTTTATTTTATGAAGGGACAAGTCACGACTTGTCCTTACTAATTATCGGAAGCAAACCATTCGGCAAAAGAAGTTTCGGTTTCTTGCAGTTTAAGCGAATGTAATTTGATGTCAGCTGGCAAGCGGTTTTTTATTTTTTGAGCAAAATCAATCACCATGTTTTCACTTGTTGGTTGATATTCTACTAAAATCACATGATGACCACGATTAGAAAGTTCATTGGCAAGTTCAACATGTGGCGTGTTTTTGTTGAAAACTGTAGCGTGATCAAATTGATCTACAATTTCTTCTTTGACAATCTTTTTCAAATCAGAAAAATCAATCACCATTCCAAATTTCACATGAGTATTATCCGAAATTGGATTACCGATAACGGTTACCGAAAGTTTGTAGCTGTGACCATGCACATTTTTGCATTTGCCGTCATAGCCATAAAGCGCATGTCCTGTTTCGAAAGAAAATTGTTTGGTAATTCTAATATTGCTCATGCGTTACTATTTCTTGCAAAGGTAATTACTTTTTAAATTGGCTTAACGCTTCTTTGGTAAAATCGGAAAGGACTAGTTTTCCTGAGATTGCTGCGCGTTCAAGTAGAAGTTCGTCCCAATTTTCGGTGCCTTCCCAAAAGACTTTTTTCATTTCGTTTAACGCTTCTGGATTATAGGACGCGAGTTTTTGAGCAAAAGACAACGTCTCCGTATTCAAATCGGAATAACTATCAAAAATATCGGCATACAAGCCCTTTTCGACTGCCCAATCGGCGGTTTGCCAATTATTTGGTAACAAAGTCAATTGTGTCATGGCATTTTTACCAATTTTTCGAGTCACAGCAGGTTCTATCACAAACGGACCAATCCCAATAGCAATTTCAGATAATTTGACAGCGGCATCTTGATAAGCAAAAGCAAAATCACAAGCGGAAATTAAACCAACGCCACCGCCAACGGCTTTTCCTTGAATTTTTCCAATGATTAATTTGGAGCATTTTCGCATGGCATTGATCACATTCGCAAAGCCAGAAAAGAATTCTTTTCCGGTTTTAAAATCGGTAATAGAAAGCAGTTCGTCAAAAGAAGCACCAGCACAAAAAGTTTTTCCTTCGCTTTGCAGAATGATAATGTTTACTGCGGTATTGAAAGAAATTTGATTTAATTCGTGTGTTAGTTTACGCAACAATTCACTCGGAAAGGAATTACTCGCGGGATGACTAAAAGTAATTGTCGCAATTTTATTTTCGATTTGAACATCAATAAATCCGTTGCTATTTTCGTCTGACATAAAGTTTTGTATTTGATGTAAATTTATAACAAATCTGAAAAAGATATGTTTTGAATTGCTATTTGTTTCTATAAAATTATATATTTGTCCAACTGTTTGGGGGATTAGCTCATTTGGCTAGAGCGCTTGCCTGGCAGGCAAGAGGTGGTCGGTTCGAATCCGATATTCTCCACGAATAAAATAAAGTTGTTTTAGACTGATTTTTAATAGTCAATTTTTCCAATGTACTGCATCACTCGCAGAATTCTGTCTTTTCTTCTCTCGACATAAGAAGAAGAATTTGATGCTTTAAATTTTCTTGGATTGGGTAAAATTGCCGCAATTCCGGCAGCTTCCCTTGGCGTTAAATTTATTGCAGTTGTTCTATACCAACATCTCGCTGCTTCTTGTGCACCATATACGCCATCGCCCATTTCTATGCTGTTAAGATACACTTCCATGATGCGTTGCTTTCCCCAAATTAATTCAATCAGAACCGTAAAATATGCCTCCAATCCTTTACGGATGTAGCTTCTACCTTGCCAAAGAAAAACATTTTTGGCGGTTTGTTGCGAAATGGTACTTCCGCCTTTTAACTTTTTGCCTTTGTTATTGTTTTTAAATGCTTTTTGCATCGCTTCAAAATCAAAACCATTATGAATTAAAAAATTTCCATCTTCACTAGCCATTACCGCCTTTTGAAGATTGGGAGAAATTTCTTCTAATGGAACCCATCTATGACTGTAAATAGCATCATTTCCATCTAACTTAAATTCTATAATCCTAGTAATCATCAAAGGTGTAAACGGAATTGGAACCCATTTAAATATAATGACCGACAGAATTGAAAGTCCAAAAAACCATATCATCGCTTTCCAAATCCAACGAAAAATTTTTCTTGTCATATTTTATTTTACTAAATCCGCTAATTCTTGCCCAATCAAACTTCCAATAGCAACTCCCATTCCTCCTAATCGAACGCCACAATAAACGTGTTCTGAAAGTTGTTCAACAATAGGGTTTTTACTCGAGCCTAATCCCATAATACCACTCCAGCGATGGGCAATTGCATAGTTGGTGTTGGGCAAAATTACTTCTTTTAATAATTCTTCCAAGCGATTTTGAATTAATTCCGTTTGACCAAGTTCCACTGTGGTTTCTGTTTCAAATGCTAAATTCCTTCCACCACCAAGTAATATTCTATCATCAATATTTCGGAAATAATAATAACCCTTATCCAGATGAAAGGTTCCTTTGATATTGAGATTTGGAATTGGTTCCGTAATCAAAACTTGTGCTCTTGCTGGTTTTACTTGATTTTTAGTTAATTGTCCTGCAAAACCATTAGTAGCAAATAATAATTTTTTGGTCGAAAAACTGAAATCTGCTAATGCTACTTCAACACCATCATTTTTTTCCCGATATGACGCTACTTCGACCTGGTTTAAAATTAAAATATTGTTGGCAATTACTTTTTGCAGTATGGTATTCATCATTTTTCCAGTATCAATTTGGGCTTCAAATGGATTAAAAATGACATATTCCTGTATGCCTTGAAAAGCAAAACAATCAACTTCTTTGGCAAAAACATCATTATTGAAAAGAGGTTTCAGCAACTCATTTATAATTGGTAATTTTTGTAAACATTCCGAATACGTGCTTTCATACTTTTTGAGGAATAATTCATAACCACCATAAGGTTTGAAATCTAGATTTTCATCGCCTAGATTTTTCCGCAATAATTGCAATCCGTTCCATCGTTTTTGAATCAGTTGAACTACCTCTTCCTCACTATGTGATTTTAAATCATCTAGTATTTCTGAAATACTTCCAAAACAAGCAAAACCGGCATTTTTTGTGCTTGCGCCTTGAGGTAAAATCCCCTTTTCTAAAATCAATATCTTGCTATTTGGAAACCTTTCACGCAGTGCTAAACCACAATGAAGACCTACTATTCCGCTACCAACAATAGTAAAGTCTACAGCTGTAAACCAATTTTTGAGTTCCCAATAACTAAGGTTCATTTACAATTTTTTCTAAAAATACTTTTTTTATATAAATCATAGTAATAAAGTATTTAAAATTTATTATTTTAATACGAATTGTACCTGTTATTTAGACATCTTCTAATGATTTAGCGTGTAGTTTGCCGATTATCTGATAGTTTTACGAAATAAACTAATGATTTGATAAAAATATTCATATTTTTGAGCCACTGTTTTTTAACCAAATTCTATTAAATTATGAAATGCAAATTACTTATTGTTATTGTGTTAGCAATAACATCTCTTTCTTTTGCTCAAAACAAAAGTTCGTTTTGGAGTGCTACTGCTAAAAAAAGTGACATGGTTGCACTTGATGCAAGAATGCAGCTTCCGGAAAAAATGCTTTTCGCTTTGAACCTTACAAGTTTAAAAGCTAATTTGGCAAATGCTCCTGCAAGGATGGTAACCTCTAAATCCAATATCCTACTATCAATTCCAGATTCAAATGGCATTTTAGAAAGTTATAGTATTTATGAAAATTCGAATATGGATCCTGCTTTAGCCGCTAGATACCCAGAAATTAAATCTTACATTGGAATTGGAATTGATAATCCAACAGCGACTGCTTATTTCAGCGTTTCTCCATTAGGTTTTAAATCAATGGTAATTTATGCTGACAGATCGGCAACTTTTATTGAACCAATTTCTCAAGATTTGACTTATTATACTGTTTATAAAAAAGCAGACAAAGTAGCTTCTTTAAACAGATTTGAATGTAGGGTTATTGCCAGTGCTCAAACAGATTTAGCTGCAAGTAGTCTTACTGCAAGACCAAATGCTGATGACAGTACACTGAGAACTTTCCGTTTAGCCATGTCTGTTACAGGAGAATACACCACTTATTTTGGAGGAACTAAAGCTTTAGCTTTAGCAGGAATCAACAATTCAATGACTCGTGTGAATGGTGTGTTTGAAAAAGATTTTGGAGTTCATATGAATTTAATTGCTAATACTGATTTGGTTATCTATACTAATGCTTCAACTGATCCTTATGATGATGCTGCAACAGGAGCAGGAGGAACTTGGAATCAACAATTGCAAACTACCTTGACCAATGTTATTGGTACAGCAAATTATGATGTCGGACACTTATTTGGTGCCTCGGGCGGTGGTGGAAATGCAGGTTGTATTGCTTGTGTTTGTAAAGCACCAACTTCTTCCGTTCCCTTAGGAAAGGGAAGCGGATTTACATCTCCAGCTGATGCTATACCATCCGGTGATAATTTTGATATTGATTACGTTGCTCACGAAATGGGTCACCAATTTGGCGGTAACCATACATTTACACATAGTAATGAAGGAACTGGAGTTCAAGTTGAACCAGGTTCAGGTTCTACTATCATGGGTTATGCTGGTATTACTTCTCTAGATGTACAACCACACTCTGATCCTTATTTTCACGCTGTGAGTATTCAACAAATTACAAATTATATTAAAACAACTACTTGTCAAACCAATACTGCAACTGGGAATGCTGTTCCAACTGCTGCTGCTGGTTTAGATTATACTATTCCAAAAAGCACTCCTTTTATGTTAACCGGTGCTGGAACAGATGCTAATGGTGATGCGCTTACATATGACTGGGAACAAATGGATTCTCAAACAACTTCAGCTGCGCCAAGTGCAACAAAAACAACCGGAGTTGATTTTAGATCTTACAATCCAACAACTTCACCAACAAGATATTTTCCAAATATGACTTCTGTTTTGGCTAATTCCGCAACAACAGCAGGATCAGAACTTGTTGTAGAAGCATTGCCTTCTGTAGCGAGAACATTAAATTTCAGATTTACCGTTCGTGATAATCATGCCAGTGGTCCAGCTAATAATAGTGATGATATGATTGTTACTGTTAATGCAACTGCAGGTCCATTTGCCGTTACATCTCCAAATACTGCTGTTTCTTATGTTGGTGGAAGTACGCAAACTATTACTTGGTCTGTAGCGGGTACAACTGCAAATGGTGTAAATTGTGCTAATGTGGATATTTTATTATCTACAAATAATGGGGCTACTTGGTCAACTTTATTAGCAGCTACTGCAAATGATGGAACGGAAGCGGTAACTATTCCTAATACGCCTGGAACAACTAATAGAATAATGGTAAAAGGAACTAATCATGTTTTCTTTGATATATCAAATACTAACTTTACTATTACAGCTGGTTCTACAGATACTGTTGCGCCAACAGCTCCAACATTGACTGCTTCTGGAACGACTCAAACTACAACAAACTTATCTTGGTCTGGTGCTACCGATAACGTAGCGGTGACAGGATATGATGTTTATAAAGATGGCGTTTTATTAGGTTCAACTACAACCGCTACTACTTATGCTGTTTCTGGTTTAACTGCATCAACTACGTATGTCTTTACAGTAAAAGCTAAAGATGCTGCTGGAAATATTTCAGCCGCAAGTAATTCACTTACTGTAACTACTTTGGCTCCAGCACCAGATACAACAGCACCAACAGCGCCAACATTATCAGCTTCAAGCACTACATTAACTTCTACTGTTTTATCATGGTCGGGTGCTACAGACAACGTTGCAGTTACAGGTTATGACATATATAAAGATGGTGTGTTATTAGTAAGCGTGGCTTCTTCACCATATACCGTTTCAGGTTTAACTTCTTCTACAACTTATATTTTTTATGTTCAAGCTAAAGATGGGGCTGGAAATATTTCTGCTGCTAGTAATACTGCTTCAGTAACAACCTTAACTCCCGATACAACGGCACCTACTGCTCCAGCATTAACGGCTTCGGGAACAACTTCTTCATC
>JAYVNT010000549.1:0-2748 GCA_043758285.1 Flavobacterium sp. | reverse complement strand
ATCCTCAGGTGCTTTTATTTCACTCTTTGATGAATAACGGTATTTATTGCCACATAAATAATAACCATAAATGCTGCCTTCTTTATATTTAATTACTTTATCAGAAGTTATAATTTTAACGATATTGGTCATCTTGATTTTAATATCGTTTCCTTTTTTGTTTACATTTATTTTGTTTGTCACTTTATTTTGAATAAAATCAGTTAAATCCAAATATACTCCTGCAAAACATGAATCAGTTGTTTGTGTATAACCAAACTCCTGCATTAAAATAATAAAAACAATCGTTAAAAATATATTTTTCATTTTATTTGGTTTTATTTAATAATGAATTGTTAATCCAATACCCCACTTATAATCACTATCGTAGTTAGTGCTTATTGAGGCGTATTTACTAACCATGTATCGTAATCCAATGGTATATTCTTTATCGGTATTTACTCGTAAATCCATAAAAATATTATTGCTTAGAGGTAAATCTCTTCGTTCTAATTGAAGACGAAATTTTCCATTCTGGTCAATTCGCCATTCGGAACGAATAAGCATTGGAAGCAGGTAATAAAATCCTGCATCGAAAACACTCCTGTTGTCTTTCGTATCAAAACCTTCTGCTAAGGTTAGTGTTTTATTTTTGCGAAAGTCGATGCCTATGTAGGGAGCAAAATATTGTTTCTTTCCAATATAGCGTAAAAAGTGTGTTTCGGTTTCATAATTGCCCGTCCAGCTTACGCGACCTTCAAACTCTAAAGCATTTTTATTATTTGAGATATTTCCTTCTGCCCAAGCACCTTGTGAGTGCAAAGACAAATCGGCCCAAGTATAGTATTTTTTATCTTCGCGTTTTAATTTTTTATATCCGGTTTTAGCATACTCGTTTTGTTCGCTGCCTTCATAACTAACTATGCGCATCATTCCGCTCATCATGTGATACAATATATGGCAATGAAAAAACCAATCTTTTTCTTCAGTAGCTTCAAACTCTATGGTAATAGTTTCCATTGGTTTAATATCAAAGGTGTGTTTCATGGGGGAATATTCTCCTTGGCCGTTTAAGAATCTAAAAAAATGTCCATGTAGATGCATAGGATGCCGCATCATAGTATTGTTATGTAAAATGAATCGAACATTCTCACCTTTCTTTATTTTAATCAAATCGGCTTCAGAAAGTGTTTTGTTATCGAACGACCATGTATAACGAAGCATATTGCCTGTAAGATTTAAATGAATTTCACGCCACGGCCTTGTGCTATCTAAAGTAGTGGGATTTAAAGCTTTTAGTTGATTATAAGAAAAAGTTCCTAGCGGCATATCATCGTTCATATTCATTCCAATCATATCATTCGTTATATTAATTTTTTTCGTTGTGTCTTTTTGCGACATATTCATATTGCCCATATCCATTCCTTTCATGCTTTGCATATTTTTGCTTTTGCCACTCCCCATATTCATGCTACCCATTTCCCGCATCATTTTAAAATAATCGAGCTTGGGAATGTCAGGTGCATTTATTTGATTTCCATTTCCAAAAAAAGCGGAACAGTATCCTACAACATCCCACGAAGTGGCTCTTAGTTCAGCGGCACCGGTTTCGGGTATGGTTATTAATATATCATATGTTTCGGCTATGGCTACTTCAAGCTTGTTCACATCCAACGGCTGAACATTAATTGCATCTGATGAAACAATCCTCATAGGCCCTCCGGCATATTGCAGTGTGAAATAAGTTGATGAGCCACCATTAATAATTCTCAGTCTTACAATCTCTCCCGGCTTAGCATCTTTGAAGTAGTTTGTTTCTTTCCCGTTCATCAAAAATTTATCGTAGTAAACATCCGAAACATCCATTGGTGTCATTCGTTGCCATTCTTGCTTTAATTTATCTTTTAAATAACCAGCGGCAATAGCTTCGCCATAGCTTTGCACTGCGCCTTTTTTAATAGCAGACCATTCACTTCCTTTTTTTAAGTTGCGTAACACTTGCATAGGTTTTTGGTCTGTCCAATCTGAAAGAAGCAAAACATATTCTTTTAATTTAACTTTTTCTTTTGCCGGATGTATAACTATTGAACCGTACACACCTATTTGCTCTTGCAACATTGTATGTGAGTGATACCAATATGTGCCACTTTGTTTAAGCGGAAAAGTAAATGTATATACGCTACCCGCTTTGATTGGTGGATTGTTTAAGTATGGAACACCATCCTGATCATTATTAAACAATAGCCCGTGCCAATGTATGGATGTTTCCATTTTCATTAAGTTATGAACATAAATAACGGCGGTATCACCTTCCGTAAAAGTCAAAGTGGGAGCAGGAATATTGCCATTCACGGCAATAGCCATTTTATGTTTGCCGGTGTAATTTACCATGGTATCATTAACAAAAAGATGATAAATTACTTTTTTGCCTATATGGCTGTCTTTCTGAGAAAAAACAGTGAAAGACAAAAAAACAAATGATATAAAAAATATATTTTTCAAGGCTATTGGTTGTTTTTATTTTTTCTTTTTTGGTTTAATAACTGGGTTATTATCTTCTAAAACAATTGTATCCATTGCATTTTTTTTAGGCATATTCATGCCACCCATGTTGTTTTTATCGTTGTTGTTATTCATGTTCATACCGCCCATATTGTCTTTATCATTCTTGTTGTTTTTATCGTTGTTGTTCATGTTCATACCGCCCATGTTGTCTTTATCATTCTTGTTGTTTTTATCGTTGTTATTCATGTTCATACCGCCCATGTT
>JAYVNT010000548.1:0-8614 GCA_043758285.1 Flavobacterium sp. | reverse complement strand
TATCAACTCTTCCCATAACACCTTTAGCTTCTGGAGTTCCTTTTCCGGTTGCGCCAATAAAACCGGCTGCGTGACATTCATCAACCATTACTAGAGCATCATATTTATCCGCTAAATCGCAAATCTTATCTAATGGTGCCACCAATCCGTCCATTGAGAAAACACCATCGGTCACAATAAGTTTAAAACGATGTCCTGCTTCGAGGGCTTTTTTCAATTGATTTTCTAAATCATCCATATTGGAATTTTCATAACGATAACGCGCCGCTTTGCACAAGCGAACACCATCGATAATCGAAGCATGGTTTAAGCTATCAGAAATAATACAATCTTCTTCTCCTAATAAAGGTTCGAAAACACCACCATTAGCATCAAAAGCAGCTGCATAGAGTATTGTATCTTCTGTTCCGTAGAAATGGGCTATCTTTTCTTCTAAAGTTTTGTGAATATCCTGCGTTCCACAAATAAAACGCACCGATGACATCCCGAAACCATGCGTATCCAAAGCATCTTTGGCTGCCTGAATTACTTCCGGATGCGAAGACAATCCTAAATAATTATTAGCACAAAAATTTAAAACCGTTTCGCCATTTACAATAATTTCGGCTCCTTGTGGCGAAGTAATAATACGTTCTTTTTTGAAAATTCCATTTTGTTCAATGGTATTCAGTTCATTTTGTAGGTGTTGTTGAAGTTTTCCGTACATGCTTTATATTATTTTCTCTTTTTCTCTTTGTTCTTTTTCTATTCTCTTGAACGGTTACAAATTTACCACTTCCAAAGTTTCTCCAATATAAACGAGTGCTTTTTTAGTGACTTTAAAACCCATTTTTTCGATAACGTTTTGGTAATTCTCTAATTGATATTGGTATTTTGTTTGGTGTGAACCAGTTTTATAATCTAATAAATAAATTTCATTATTACTGTTAAGAACCATTCTGTCTGGCTTTACAAGATTTCCTTCTTTTTGGATAATGGTTTTTTCGTTGAGAATTTTATGTTCGTTTGAAAAAAATAATGCCAAATCCTGATGGTTTACAATTTCCTGAATAGTTTTTAAAACTTCATCCGTTTGACTGTAAATTATCAATCCGTTTTCGATGGCTTTGGTCAATGTCAAATCAATATCATCTTTGGTTTTGATAAATGACAGAATCTCATGCAGAATGTTTCCATATTCAATGGCTTTTTGCTGTTTTGTATTCCACATCAAGCTTTCACGTTGCGCGATTTTGATGTTTTTCGGATTTAATGTTGCCGAAAGCTGCGGAATCGTTTCAGTTTCGTCTTTTATTTCTTTGGTTATTGATAATTTTTCGGCATTGCCAAATTCGTATTCTAATTTGCTTTCTTCAAATCCTTTATCTTCAAGAAATTTAATGAAGAATGTCGCCATATTGTTTGGATACTTGCCTTTATCATTTTTGCTTTGCATACCCGAAATGACATGCAATTGTTCTTCAGCACGTGTCATTGCCACATACAAAACGTTTATGTCATCCAATAATTCTTCTTGCTTTTTCTGATTGTAAATTAGTGCTACATCTTGGCCATAATTTTCTACATTCGCATTTTTATCCACTAAAACTTTGGGCAAACCAAATTGTTCTTCATCGGCGGTTAGCCAAATTTTTTCTTTTGGACCAAGACTATAATTTTCTTCGGCAAACGGGAAAATGACCACTGGAAATTCCAATCCTTTTGAAGTGTGAATGGTCATAATGCGCACCGCTTCTTTGCCTTCGGGCGACGGAATGCTCAATTTACTGAAATTAATATCCCAATAAGACAGGAAATCTGAAATTCCAGTTTGCTTTTTTAAATCTTGTTCGATCACTATATCCAGAAAGTACTGAACATAAGCATTTCGTTTTTCGATTGGGATAATTTTGGAAATGATACTTTCTGTAGCTTCGTATAATGATTTTTTTCTGGTGTTTTTAAACGAAAAATGAATGTCAAAACTGGTTAACCATTGCTCAAAATCGACTTCAGTATTTTGTTCCATTCCAAGAGCAATAAAATCATGAATGACTATTTTTTGCCGCAAATTTGAAGCGATATAATACAAGAAATTTGCTTTTGATTCGCGGTCGTTATTATTTTTTAAATAATATAAAACAGCTACAATACATTGCACTTCTGAGGATGAGCCAATCAGCAAACTCTCGGAAGAGAAAATTGGAATTCCTTGTTGGGTTAAATAATTAGCAATCGCAATTCCGTTGCTTTTTTTTCGGGTTAAAATGGCAATGCCTTTATAACTAAATCCGTTTGCTTTTACTTTTTGAATTGTGTTTAATGTTGCCAATAAATACGATTCTTCTTTTGCTGGATTTTCTTCTTCACCATATTCTGATTTCTCTGATTTTGGCACAAAAGAAATGTTGACATAGCCGCCTTTTTTATCGTTTTCTTCCTGATGACTATGGTTTCTGTATAAATCTTTATAATCTTCGTAAGCAAATTCATTGGCAATAAAGCCAAAGAACTTGTTATTGAAATCGATTACTGCCGAATAACTTCTCCTATTAATTCCGAGTGTTTCCACCTTTTTTTTATGATGAAGGAAAGGAATTTCTTCTTTGCTTAATTCAATAAATTGTTCCGCTTTTCCTCCACGCCAACGATAAATAGATTGCTTTGGATCGCCAACAATCATTAGTGAACCTCGTTCGCCACTCAAATCTTCACTCGAAAGCGAATTGTCGATTAGCGGAATCAAGTTTTGCCATTGCATTTCGGAAGTATCCTGAAACTCGTCTATGAAAAAATGCTTGTATTTTTCACCCAATCGCTCATAAATAAATGGCGCTGGTTGATTTTGAATTTGGTCGTGAATCAACTTGTTGAATTCCGTTATGGATAAAATTCCTTGTTCCTTCTGAATGTCTGAAAGTTTATTACTCAAAGTATTTAATAAAGAAAGCGGCGTGATGTTTTTTAGAAAAGCTTGATAAAACAGTTGCTTTTCGGTTTTGTCGTAAATAGAATTCAAAATATCTAAAAGCTTCGGGATAATGCTTTCGATTATGGTTTTATCTTTGGCATCTTTTTTTATTTTAATGTCATCAAATTCTCTAAATCGGTGATTATTTGCTTTGGCATCTTTTTCTTTAAAAAAATTCAAATGCTTTGGGAAAGTGCCATAGGGAAATGAATTAGTGTCAATTCCATTATTTTCAATCAACACTAATGCTTCGTTTGCCAAATCAGAACAATCGGTTTCCAGTTCTTTTCTAAGTTCTATTAGTTTATTTTTGATAACGATAAAATCTTCTATTTTCTTTTTATCAAAATGTGTGATTTCCTCGCGATTGTTCTCGTTTAAAATCAGTTTCCCTGTTTCCATAATTTCCCAGGAAATATCCCATGATTTGTCATCGTCAGTTTTTTCCATCGTGAAATCGACCAACAATTTTGTCAATTCGTCATCATTTCCGGCTTCGGCTATTATGGCATCAACAGCTTCAGTCAACAAACTTTCTGTATCCAATGAAACTTCAAAAGTTATCGGCAGATTCAAATCGTGTGCAAAAGCGCGAATGACTTTGTGAGTGAATTTATCAATAGTCGAAATATCAAATGCAGCGTAATTGTGAATTAAGTTTTTGATAATGCTTTTTGCTTTTTCGGTAATGGTTGCCAAACTCAATTCTGTTTCCGTTTGAATATCCTGCATCAATTGTAATGCCTTTTCGGAAGGATTTTCTTTGCTAAACTCCGAGAGATTTTCCAAAACACGACTTTTCATTTCGTGCACCGCTTTGTTGGTAAACGTAATGGCTAGAATGTTGCGATAGGCATCTGGTTTTTTAGACAATAGAATAATTTTCAGATATTCTTTTACCAAAGTATAGGTTTTTCCGGAACCTGCCGATGCGTCGTATATCGAGAAAGCTGGTTTTTGCATTAACTTTTTTGGATTAAATAAACAAAATTCAACTTACTGGTTTCGCCATAATATTCGACTTCAAATTCGTCAACTTTGATTGCACCAATTTTCTCTATGGCTTTTTGCGAACGAATATTAAAAGCTCCAATATGGAAATAGACTTTATCCACAAATTGAAGTGCATAATCGAGCATAAGTTTTTTCAAAGCTTTGTTATAACCATTGCCCCAGAATTTTGTTCCGATAAAAGTGTAGCCAATCAAAACAGAATTGTCAGTTTCATTATAATCATAATAGCGACTGCAGCCAAGGGTTTCATTAGTCATAGCATCGAGAATTAAAAAAGCGCCTTTCGATTCTATTGCGCCTTTAAAATAAGTTTTGAAATCTTCTAGTTTGTATCGGTTCGGATTTGGATGTTGTTCCCAAACTTTTGGATTGGAAGCAACGTTGTACAATTCTTCAAAATCGGTTTCTTGTAAAGGTACTAATCGAATTAACTCGTTTTGCAAATAGTCAGGTTGTATGTTGAAAATCATTTTTGTTGGGATTGTCACTATTTTAATGGCGGTTTAAATGGCTGTATTTTTTATAATGTTAAATGTAATTTTTTTAGAAGTTAAATTTATAACTTTGTGTTCATAAAATTGTTAAATCTTTTAAATAAAAAATATCATGACTTTTGAATTACCGCAATTACCTTATGCATACGATGCATTAGAGCCACATATTGACGCGAGAACAATGGAAATTCACCATTCAAAACATCATAATGCTTACACCGCTAATCTAAATGCTGCCGTTGCTGGAACAGATTTGGAAGGAAAGACTATTGAAAATATTTTGATAAATCTTGATATGAAAAATGCTGCAGTTAGAAATAATGGTGGCGGATTTTACAATCACAATTTGTTTTGGCGAGTGATGTCGCCAACTGGAGGTGGAAAACCTTCTGGAGATTTAGACGATGCAATTGACGCTGCGTTTGGTTCGTTTGACGAATTTAAAGCACAATTTGCAAAAGCTGGTACGACACGATTTGGTTCGGGTTGGGCATGGCTTTGTGTACACAAAGGAGGAAAAGTTGATGTGTGTTCAACACCTAATCAAGATAATCCTTTAATGCCAGAAGTTGGTTGCACAGGTTTTCCAATTCTTGGAATGGATATATGGGAACATGCTTATTATTTGAACTATCAAAATCGCCGTCCGGATTATATTGAAGCTTTCTTTAATGTAATTAATTGGACAGAAGTTGCTAGACTTTATACTATAGAAAAATAACAAGAATTTATTAGATGTATTAAACCGATTGTGAGAGCAGTCGGTTTTTTTGTTTGGGATTAGCACAAAAAATAAACAGGCGGAATTTCTTCCACCTGTTTGCCCCAAATCTACCATAAATTACTTAACCTACTAAATACTATGGTAGAACAAAACTAATAACTACTAGTTAAAAAACGTGCTTTTTATCAAAATATATTGGGATGATAGTCAAATGAGAGGATAATTTTTCTTTTTTTAATGATTTTCAGACAATTAAAAAATAAAAAAGGTGAAAATTTCTTTTCACCCTTTTTGCCCCAAATCTACCATAAACTTAACCTACTAATGCTATGGTTCTCCAAATATAATATGAATGTAATTAGTAAAACAAAAAATATAGATGAACTACATTAATAATCGTTTAACTTCAAAAAATGTTAAATTTTTAGTAAGCACGAGCGTCTTTCCCTTCATAAAAATTCATAAATGCTTTGTTAGCAACTCGGTTTCCACCCGGAGTTGGATAGTCACCTGTAAAGTACCAATCGCCTAAATTTTTTGGACAAGCAAGGTGTAAATTATCTACCGTTTGAAAAATGATTTTTACTTCCGCCTTAATGTCTTCCGAAGTTAATAATTGAGCTATTTTGTCTGAGATTTCTTGATTGGTAAAAGGTTTATAGATTTCGGTTACATAATTAATAACATCGTCATCTTTATAATTCGCCTGCGCTTTGCATTTAGCATAAACTTCATCTATAATATGGTATAAATTGCGTTCTTTCAGTAAAGCTAAAGTTGCTTGAAAAGCTACCAATCCCTCTAATTTTGCCATGTCAATGCCATAACAATCTGGGAAACGAATTTGCGGTGCTGAAGAAACCACTACAATCCGTTTTGGATGCAATCTGTCCATCATTTTAATAATTGACATTTTCAAGGTTGTCCCTCTAACGATACTGTCATCAATAATGACCAAATTATCAGTTGGCTTAATAACACCATAAGTCACATCATAAATGTGTGCTACCAAGTCATCGCGACTGCTGTCTTCTGTAATAAAGGTTCTCAGTTTAGCATCTTTTACAGCAATCTTTTCCGTTCTGATTTTTACTGAGAGGATTTGTTCTAATTTTTCTTTGGTTAATGTCTTTCTGTTATCAAGAATAAATTGATTTTTTCTTTGGTTCAAAAAATCGTTTGCCGCTTCAACCATTCCATAAAAAGAAGTTTCTGCTGTGTTTGGAATATAAGAGAAAACAGAATTGTCTGTATCGTTGTCAATGGCTTCAAGAACTGCTGGCAGAATTAATTTACCAAGTTCTTTTCGTTCTTGATAAATTTCGGCATCGCTTCCTCGGGAAAAATAAATCCGTTCAAACGAACATGCTTTCTTTACAGTAGGCGTAATAATTTCTTCTTCGGATATAATTCCATTTTTCTTAATGATTAAAGCATGCCCCGGTTGCAATTCTTGCACTTTTTCAAAAGCAACATTAAAAACCGTTTGAATTACGGGTCTTTCGGAAGCCATCACAACAATTTCATCATCTTCATAAAAATAGGCAGGACGAATTCCAGCAGGATCACGAAAAACAAAAGCATCGCCATGACCCAAAAGTCCAGCCATAGCATAACCGCCATCCCAACCTTTAGAGGCACGTTTCAAGATTTTGGCAATGTCTAATTTTTCAGCAATTACTGCCGATGCTTCTCTTTTGGACAAGCCATTATTTTTACATTCCTGATACAAATCGGTCACGGCATCATCTAGAAAATGACCTATTTTTTCCATGACAGTAACCGTGTCCGTCATTTCTTTTGGATGTTGTCCTAGCTCGACCAAACTATTAAAAAGCTCTGTAACATTAGTCATATTGAAGTTACCCGCCAAAATCAAATTACGGTGCATCCAATTATTTTGTCGCAAAAAAGGATGAACACTTTCTAAACTGTTTTTTCCAAAAGTTCCGTAACGAACGTGTCCCAAAAACAACTCACCGATATAAGGAATATTTCCTTTTTGCAGCGCAACACTATCCTGATATTCTGGATGCGAAGTCAATTCTTCATTAATTCTCTCATTGATTTGGGCAAAAACATCTTGAATTGCTTGCCCTTTATTAGAACGAACTCTAGTGATATATCTTTCACCCGGTTCGACGTCTAATTTTATCGAGGCAAAACCAGCACCATCTTGTCCGCGGTTGTGTTGCTTTTCCATCAGCAAATACATTTTTTGAATGCCATAGAAAGCTGAACCGTATTTTTCTTTGTAAAATTCCAACGGTTTTTTTAATCGTAAAAGTGCAATTCCACATTCGTGTTTTATGGCGTCGCTCATTGTAGTTGTTGTGTTGTTTTATAGACAAGTCGCGACTTGTCCGTACTGTTTTTATAAAATAAAAATGCCCCGAAATCTCGAGGCATAAATTTATGATAATTCTATTTCAAATTGTGTTAATGCTTTGAATTGTTTTAGTCGCTGGTTCACTTCTTCTTTCGTTAAAGTCAACATTCTTTCGGTGCCAAATTTTTCTACGCAGAACGAAGCTAAGTTGGAACCTTGAATAATCGCGGTTTTCATGGTGTCAAACGAAATGTCTCCTTGTTGGGTAATAAACCCTGCAAATCCACCAGCGAAGGTATCGCCTGCACCCGTTGGATCAAAAACATCTGCCAAAGGCAATGCCGGAGCAAAGAAAATTTCGTGGTCATGGAAAATCAACGCACCGTGTTCTCCTTTTTTAATTACCACATATTTTGGTCCCATTGTATGAATTTTAGCTGCAGCTTTTACCAATGAATATTCTCCTGACAATTGACGCGCTTCTTCATCATTAATCGTGATTACGTCAACACGTTTTATTACATCTAATAATTCCGGCAAAGCACAATCCATCCAAAAGTTCATTGTATCTAAAACAACAAGTTTTGGAGTTGAAGTCATTTGGTTTAAAACACTGCTTTGTACAATTGGATGTAAGTTTCCTAACATCACAACGTCAGCTATTTTGAAATTTTTTGGAACTACAGGATTGAAATCAGCTAGTACATTTAATTCGGTAGCCAATGTATCTCTTGAGTTCATATCGTTGTGATAACGACCACTCCAGAAGAATGTTTTGCCGCCTTTTACCACTTCAAGTCCCGAAATATCAATGTTTCTTGACGTTAGTAAATCTAAATATTGTTGTGGAAAATCATCACCAACAACCGAAACAATAGCTGATTGTAAGTTAAAATGCGAAGCTGAAAGTCCAATAAACGTTCCTGCGCCGCCTAAAATTTTGTCTGTTTTTCCAAAAGGTGTTTCTATAGCGTCAAAAGCAACCGTTCCTACTATTAAAAGTTTGTTCATTTTTATTTTTTCATAATTAAAGGGGCAAATATAAGTTTTAAGTTGCAGAGTTGCAAAGTTTAGAGTAGCTTCTGTTCTTCTTTTTCGTAAAA